>JAUSPR010000004.1 GCA_030655715.1 Thermoplasmata archaeon | reverse complement strand
CTCTTCCGATCTCGTGTTTTTCATAAGGGTCTGGCTTTATTTAATCTTTGTCCCGGGCCCGTCATTCTTATCGGTCCCGATGGGCTTGCCGCTGACAGTTAACGCCTGGGGCTGGCCTCCGGTGGGCGCATATTCCGCATTCCTGTTCTCCCCAATCTGGAACGGATAGGTCGCGAAGTCATTAATTGTCATCTGGGCTGCAGGCGTGGTTCCGTCAATTCGGTCGCCTGGCTGGGCATCCTGGGGAGGCGCAAGAAGGCTCACAACCTCGCCCTCGCTGGCTGCAAGGAGCATTCCTTCGGACATGACGCCTCTCAATTTGGCTGGCATGAGGTTGCAGACCACTATTATTTTCTTGCCCACGAATTCCTCCAGCGTGTAATGCTTCTTCAGGCCCGCGCAAAGTTGGCGCACACCGTCGCCCACATCCACGGTCAAAACGAGCAGCTTGTCCGCGTTCGGATGGTCGCTGGCTGTTTTTACCTCGGCTACCCTGAGGTCCAGTTTTTCAAGTCCTGCTATTTCGTTTGGGGCCATTTCCTTCACCTCTTTATCAGCATCCGAACCCTCTAATTTTTTAAAGAGGGGTACGGGTTCGGAGAGTGTTGTGCCTGGCTTGGGCGCTCTCAAGGCATCCTCCCACTTAGCGTCCAGGACATTCCCCTGTTCACCAAGGGCCTTCCATAACTTTTGGGAAGAGAATGGCATGTACGGGGCCATCATTATAGCCAGGGCCCGTGATATCCAAATAGAATGATAGAGTGTTGTGCCGCAAGCGTCTTTGTCCTGCTTAATCTGGCTCCAGGGGGCCTTGGTGTCGATGTACTGGTTGCCGAACCGTGCCAGTTCCATCAGGGTTCTTATCCCGTTCTTGAACTCGCACTTTTCCAGAAATTCGGCAGCATCATGGTTGGCCTGTTCAATTCTGGTCTTGAGCTCATTTTCCTCATTGCCTGGTAGTTTCGATTCAGGAATCTGGCCGAAATTCTTGTAAGTGAAGCTAAGTGCCCTATGGACAAAATTACCATAAGTGGCAACCAGCTCGCTGTTGTTCCTGGTGACAAAATCCTCCAGGGAAAAATCTGTGTCACGGTTCTCTGGCATGGTCACTGCCATGTAATAACGCATGGCATCAGGGTCGTAATGTTGCACGATATCCTTGATGTTCATTGTTACGCCCCGGGATTTTGAAAATTGCTGGCCGCCAATTTTGAGAAGTGCATTGGCTGGAACGTCGTAAGGCAGGTTCAGTCCCCAGTCGAGCGATTTCAATACTGCGGGCCAGAATATCGTGTGGAACGGAACATTGTCCTTGCCCAGGAAGTAATAATGCCTGCACTCGGGATTCTTCCAGAAGCTGTCCAGCTTTTCCTGGTTTCCATCGGCCCATTTCACAGCCATGGTGTAATATCCCATGAAGGCCTCGAACCAGACATAGATGCGCTTGTCATCATGCCCTAGTAGCGGGATTTTAATGCCGTATGTGGTATCGCGGGTTACAGGTCTGTCTTTCAAACCGGTTTCAAGGAACATTCTGGAAAAATTCAGAACATGATGGCGCCAGTAGTCCTTATCTGACATCCATTTTTTAAGGTAATCTTCTTGCGCGCTGAGCTTGAAGAAGAAATGATTGCGTTTTACAAACTCTGGTGTTGACCCGCAAGTGATGCATTTCAGGCCGATAAGCATGTCCGGGTCCATGAGCTTGCCGCATTCCTCGCACTGGTCACCTCTCGCGTTCTCGAAATGGCAGAACGGGCATTCCCCTTCCACGTAACGGTCAGGAAGAGTACGGTCGCATTTCGGGCAATAGGGCAGTTCCATTTCCTTCTCGTAAAGATAACCTTTCTCATGCAATCTCAGGAACATTTTCTGGACGGTTTCGATATGTATTGGGTCGTCCGTGCTGTGGTATTCATCGAATTCCACTCCGAAGTCATTGAAGGCCTTCACGTTCATCTGGTGGTATTTTTCAGCCAGGTCCTTTGGATTCATGCCTTCTTTCTCGGCGCGGACCGTGACTGGTGTTCCGTGCATGTCGCTGCCAGAAACCATGAGAACTTCATTTCCTTTCATGCGATGATATTTCCTGAATATGTCTGGCGGGAGATTGCAGCCTGCCATGTGGCCTACGTGGATTGGCCCGTTCGCATACGGCCAGGCAACCCCGATGAATATCTTTGTCATCGTCTCACCAATATGGGCATAGGATTTAAATTTAATCAAGGCAGCATTTATTACACTTGAATATAACGAGAATTAATATTATTATATAAAGAATAAATATTTATTGTACTATATCTTGTCCTGTCACGAGGATGTACTATGAGTGGGATTGGGAAACAGGATTCGATAAGGAAATACTCCGCTGAGTTTCTGGGCACTCTGGCCCTTGTGTTCTTCGGTTGCGGAGGTGCGGTTATTGCTGGAGCCTATATTGGCTTCCTCGGAATCGCATTGGCCTTCGGAATGGTCCTCTTGGTATTGGTCTATGCCATCGGTCCGATTTCAGGATGCCATGTGAATCCAGCGGTAACGGTCTCGATGTACCTGACAAAGAAAATATCTTCAAAGGATGCTCTGGCTTATATCGGTGTCCAGTGCGCGGGTGCGATTGCCGGTGCTGCGCTGCTCTACATGATTGCAAGCGGAATGCCGGGCTGGGAAATAGCGGATGGACTAGGACAGAATGGTTTCGAGGACGCATCGCCAGCAGGTTTTACATTGATGGCATGCTTTATTGCAGAAGTATTTCTGACATTCTTCTTCGTGTACGTTATTCTAGAGGTCACATCAAAGAACGTCAACAAGGGATTCGAGGGACTGGCAATTGGCTTTGCCCTGTTTCTGGTTCACATAGTCGGTATCCCAATTACCGGAACTTCAGTCAACCCGGCAAGGAGCCTTGGACCGGCATTATTTGCCGGCGGAACAGCAATCGAGCAACTCTGGCTGTTCTGGGCAGCACCCTTATTGGGAGCAATAATTGCGGCCTTTGTCTGGATGTATCTGGCTAACACAAAACTATTGAAAGAGTAAATGTAGTTGCGAGCTTTTGCTCGCAACTTTTCTCTATTTAAAAATATGAATTATCCAACTTCATGAAAATGTATCAACGCAAAGCTTCGCGGGCAATGACCATGCGTTGGACTTCGCTGGTTCCTTCATAAATCTCGGTTATCTTGGCCTCACGGAAGAAACGTTCCACGACGTAGTCCTTGGTGTACCCGTAACCGCCGTGAATCTGGAGCGCATTATTGGCTACTTCCATTGCAATTCTGGAGGCATACAATTTCGCCATGGCGCTTTCCTTGGTGAAGCTTTTTCCCATGTCCTTCAGGTATGCTGCTTTGTGCACGAGAAATCTTGCAGCCTTCACCTTGGTGGACATCTCGGCCAGCATCCATTGTATGGCCTGAAACTTGCCTATCGGACGGCCGAACTGTTCTCTTTCTTTGGCATATTTCACGGCCTCGTCAAGCGCGCCCTGGGCTATACCGACTGCCTGCGCGGCGATACCCATTCTGCTGGCATCCAGAGTTGCCATGCCCAGATTGAAGCCCTTTCCTTGTTCACCAAGCAAATTATCTTTTGGAATTCTGCAATTCTCAAAAACCAATTCCGTGGTGGCCGAGGCCCTCACTCCCATCTTGTCCTCGATGGACCCGTAAGTGAATCCCGGCGTTCCCTTTTCTACGATGAAAGTAGAGAGTCCCTTAGTTCCTTTGGATAAGTCAGTAGAAACAATCACAACAAGAATATCTGCCTCAGAGCCAGAGGTGATGAATATCTTGTTGCCATTCAGCACATATTCATCGCCATCAAGAACAGCCAAAGTTCTCACAGCACCCGCATCTGAGCCCGCGCCAGGCTCGGTGAGGGCAAAACCGCCCAGCTTCTGGCCGCTGGCCAACGGACGGAGGAATGCCTCTTTCTGGGCATCGGTGCCAAACTTGTAAATAGGATAGCAACAGACTGAATTATGAACCGCCATGATCACGCTGGTGGAACCGCAGACCCTGGCGACTTCCTCGATTGCTATCATGTATGAGATGTCATCAATGCCTGCACCGCCCCATTCCCTCGGGACGGTCATGCCCATGAGGTTGAGCGGAGCCATCTTGTGGATAATATCCCATGGAAATTCACCGGTAGCATCAAGCTCCTGGGCTATTGGCTTGATTTCCTTTTCCGCGAAGATCCGAACCATGGACTGAACCATGAGCTGTTCCTTGGTGAGGTCGAAGTTCATTGGGTAGGGGATGTGGTGATATGATAAATATATTTCATATGCCCCATGACGTAAGTATTCAGTTTTCTGAAGTTTGCCCATAGGATTTTTGTATTTTGGGAATGGGGAATCGGGAATCGTACGGAATGGTTGCCAGGAACAGCCATTGAACCTGTCACCGATTCCCTATCTAATATTCATCAACCTGGATTCCCGATTCCCAACGCTTCAATAATCAATCATATTC
>JAUSPR010000238.1 GCA_030655715.1 Thermoplasmata archaeon | reverse complement strand
GTCTTGCCGCTTCCGGTGGCCATCTTGATTAGGAAACGTCGCCAATTCTCCTGGAACATCCCGGCTGAAACAAGCCCGGTGCTGTCATACCTTATCATGTCGTATTTGTCTTTGACCTGGGCTACATCATGCAAGTAGATTATCGTTTCCAGAGCTTCACGCTGTGCGAAGTAATATTCGAATTGGAACGAACTTCCATCGGCCTTGGGAAGTATGTGTTCTGTTTGGAACCAGTATTTCAACAAAGCCCTGCTTGTCTCGGTCGTGCCCTCGTAATCGCTGTCCCTCCATTCCTTGACCTTCCTTCTGAGGGTAAATACAAGCGGTGGCAACAGTTTTTCCTGGCCAAGCTCTCTCAGGCTTTCGTCTGCCGGAAACCATCGAATATCGGGGTCGAGAACCACATAAGGCGATTTCGGGAAGTCTGAATGAAGTGCCATTACTTCTTCCCCCCGACAGTTACTTCAATAATCTTCATGGTGTCGTTTCCGAAGATGTCAACCACCTTCACGGCTATCTTTCTGCGACCAGGCTTACAATCTTTGAATATACTCTTCAAATCAATCTCCTTGTTCCTTTTAGTCCTGAAGGATTGCCATTCGTTTTCAAATACATAATCCCCGGTCCATACTTCCTCATATTCTCTCTCCTTTTCAATTGACTTGAGCGTGCCGTCCATCTCGTATTTTTCGTCTTTCCAGACGCGAACAATCTCTCTCTTGCTTTCGTAATTGAAATCCACAGCCCAATAGTCAATCCAATCTGTCCATTTCTGGGTAAGAAGTTCCTTGCTGACAATACCGCTACCATCTTTCTTGACCTTGATTATCTTCCCATTCTCAACAACAATCTTGGTGGCTCCGTTCTTGAGTGTGCTTTCGGCATTGGCCAGTGTATCTTGATTATAGAATACCGAGAAATCGGTCAGTTCCACGGCCACGGAATTGTCCTTGAAGTGAGGCCTCAGTTCAATATATGAAACAACGTGGAATACTACTTGGTTCTTCTCCACGGCTCGTTTATCAAAGACTTCTCTGGGTATGTATTTCAAGGCAAGGTCAATCCCTTTGTTCTTCGCCTCTTCCTGGATGTTGGGGAACAGCCCCATCTCGAACTCGAACCCGAGAATATCAACTTTCGTGATATGCTTCTCCCGGCATTCCAGAATCACTTCCTCGACGAACAACCGTGTTACCGGAAGATTGATTGGCCCGATGGCGACAAGCCGGTTATTCTTCTTTCCGTGGAAGGTCTTGAAGCCATCAGTTTTGGCAGCACGATAAGCATGTAAAATTAGTTCAACAAATTTCTGTTCTTTCTCTTCAAGCTGTTTCTTCTTCTCCTCGTCCCGAAGGTTCGGGTTGATGCCTATGTAATGCTGGCGCTCATACTTACCGAGGTTAAGAATCTCAAAGGCCCGGTAATCCTTTCCCTTTTCTTTCTTTTGGCGTTGGATATCCAGCAATCTTTTTCTGGTCGTGTGTATTGCGAACTTACCGAGGTCTGCTCCTATCCACTTACGACCGAGTTTTTCAGCGACCGCGAGGGTTGTGCCAGAGCCACAGAAGAAGTCCGCTACGATGTCGTTTTCGTTGGAGCTTGCTTTTATGATTCGTTCGAGCAGGGCTTCAGGTTTTTGAGTAGGGTAATCAGCGCGTTCTTTAGCTTGTGAATTTACATCTGGAATATCATTCCATATTGTTTGGAGAGGGATTCCATTTTTGGTATCTAAATAATCCTTAAACCTGGGTTTTCCATCTCCGTCCCGAGGAAAAACAATAATGCCATCTTTCATGGCTTCGTCAATTCTTTCTTGAGTCCACCTCCAATGAGAACCAGGAGGGGGTTGAATAACGCGGTCGCCAAATTTTCTTGCAGGCCCCGGTCCTTTACCGTACATCGCTTGTAAAGTATAATAGCGTCCATTTTCATCTACATGTGGATAACGAGATTCGACATAACCTTCTTTATATGCGTGGTATTGCGTATTGAAAATATATTTTTTACTTTTACAATAATATAATATCGTATCATGAATAACCGCAAGTTTATTAGAAGGTGTTTTGCTATTGGCTCTTCTCCATGAAATTTCATTTACCAAATTATCATTTCCAAAGATTTCATCCAAAACTAGTCGAATATAACTATTTACTCTCCAATCACAATGTACGTAAATACTTCCATCTTCAGCCAATAAATCATGCAACAAGGAGAGTCGTTCATATATCATCGAAATAAATGAGTCAGCTCCTTTCCCCCAAGTATCTCTAAATGCCAGTTCCTCTAAAATATTAGCCGCCTTTGTAAATCTTTCATTACCAATTTCAACATTCATCGAAAAATCTGCACCCACATCGAACGGCGGGTCAATGTAAATCAGCTTGATGCCGCCCTGCTTCTTGATTTCCTCCCGCATGGGGCCGTTCAGAAGGCTGGAAAGAATAAGTTTGTTGTCGCCCCAGATGAGTTTATTGGTCCAGCCTTTGAGCTGTCTTCCTCGTTCGTCAATGCCGAAATCGAACAATTTGGCCTGGCCTTCCACAATCTCCTTTCGAGGTTCATCGACAACCTCGATGGTCTGGAAGGGCATCACTACATTCGTGACCTCGTTGGTCTTCCCGTTCCAGACGAGTTCGACCTCGCGCTTGTCCTCGAATAACAGGAACCGGTATTTCTCTGGAAGTGGTTTCCCCTCGGCAAGGTATTTGGCGATGTCGCGGATTTCGTTTTCGTTGAGTTTTAATGGCATGAACATTCTCTCCCATTATTCAAATAGGCTTTTTTGCCTTGATTGACGTGTTAAAGCGTCTCTACGTGTAAGTTTAATTTTCTTGAACGTGTCTTCATCAATCTGGCTTTTTGTTTGCAGATAGCTTTCTACTGTATCATTGGATTTCATTATTTGCTGGATTTGTAGAGCTTCATCTTTTTGTTCCTTCATGTTGTAAGTTTTAACTGTGTTTCTTACTTGATTCGACGGAACATTCCATTGACTTATAATCTCCTGTTCTGGAACTTTGGTGTATGCGTAATCTTCTCTATCAAATATTCGGAGGGTGTTTTCCTGCCTTGCAGCCTTTATTTGATTCCAAATCTCAGTTGATATTCTGGGTCCGATATGATTTAATCCAAGACCATCGATGCCAAATCCTAGGTTAATGAAATCTTTAGCGAGAATTCTATCTGCAATCTTCATGAATTTACCCTCATTAGCATTGATTGAGTAGATAAACGATTCCTCTATTAGGTTCAGAGAAGAAAGAGTCCTCATCATGCTTCGAATCCATGTGGGGTTTGTTGCTATGGACCTGCCATCGAAATCTATTACGAATGACGTTATATCTTGCTTGTGGTAATTGTCAATTATTTTTTCAAGATATTGTCTGGGTAATTTACTCGATATAAGGCCAACAATTGATTTATTATTCAATGTTTCGACTACTTTGATAAAATTGTTAGTTGCTTGAATGTAATTTTCAAGAAGGGCGTCTCCGGTTAAATCGCGACATATTTTTGACCAGGAGGGCGTTATAACTACATCAGAATGTGAATATTGCATGTCCGATAGGGTTTCCATCTGTTTGTCATTTGGACTCTGCAAATCTGTATAATTTACGATGAATAAATTCACATTCTTACCCTTTTTTCGTTGGATGTCTGAATTTATTCTTCTTTCTTGAGTTTCATCAGACAACATAGAATCTAAAAGAGTTGAGGATATTTCTTTATAAATTTCATTGACGGAGGAGTCTTTGATTGAGATATCTGTGGATTTAAAAGGCGTAATAATGCTATTGTCGCCGATACTCATATTCATCCTTTTTATCAATAATTCATCGTCTATTTTCTCTGTTTTCACCTTTAGCTTCATTATTGAGCCCTCCTTAGAGAATTTAGCAGCAGCGGAGTAATATAAAACGTACTATTTTTTAAATCCCGAATTATATCTTCAATTTGATAATCCGTCAAACATCCTTTTTCATATAACTTTTTTATCAAACCAATTGTGCCAGTAAATTTAAATGAGAAACCATTTTTACCACACATCGTTATAAAATCTGTGTTTTCGAGTATTTTTGGAATTGTTTTTCTCATGCGTCCATCATCTGTTACGTAAACGCATTTTTTATTTTTCATTGAATACTCTAATACAGCCATTAAAAAAGTTGAAAGCTCTCCTTTATGTAAATATGGAAAACGAAGTTCAAGCCAGTTCAATATTTCATCGAATTTGGGGTTTAGGCCATTTGTAATCGTTAAGTAATTTGATATCTCTTTGATAATAGCTTTTGAAAATCCTCTCTTCGCTTCAGTCATAACATGATGTGTTGTAGCTATATCATATCTAGATGCACAAATTTGAATAAGGTTTATCGACGGCAACTCGTTAATACTGACTGAAATGACTGTATTATCTAATATTTTCACAGTCATTCGTGCCTCCACCGAATATTGTTCGAAATCAGATATCGCTCAAAATCTACCGGGTTCATCTGCGCTAATTCAGATGCCTTTGAAAAACTGATTTTTTCTTTTTTCAACAATGAAACTGCGACCTTGATTCGATTCGGTTTTAATTCATCCCATTTGGCGGACTCACTTATGAAATTTGGGTAGAATACATAAATGAAAGTGAGGATTTCATAGTCTGGTAGATCATGTAAAAATTCTTTAAAATCATTCATTACATCAATTATATCCTTCTTCGGCTTTATTGAATCGAAAAATTCTTGACCTCGGATAGTCAAAGCATAAGAATTTTCTGCTTTGCGTATCAAACCAAGGGTCATCAAGTCTTCAAGTACGTTATCAACAATTTCGCTGTAAGGGCCTAATAAATGTGGCTCATACGCCAGTAATTCTCCGAAGTCGGGAAAAACGTTGGAAAAGAGATATAGCAATTTTTGAATTTTCACTTTACTTTTAAGAGGTTTACTACCCAGTGCCCCAATCGAATATAGGACTATTTTTTCTTCATTATTCAAGTCAATGTTATTTTGAGTCATGATTCTAGCCTTTTCCAAGTATTGACGTTATTCGGTATGTAAAAACGATTATTTACATATTGCTTTAGGAACACCCCCTCGCGAGTAAGAAAAATTTGGGTCGAGCGCAGCGAATCGTTTAACTCCCGTTAATCGATAGTCCAAACTAGTCTGGATTTCGGTTTCTCTCCGTATTTTGTTTCTGTTAAACGAAGGCAACAACGTCATGAATTTACGGTCTCCTTTTATGTTGTAATAAGTGTAGAGTCCGGATATTTTTTCGTTTACTATTGTTAAACGCTTCATCATACATATCCATATCGTTCAATCCTCCTTTTCGATTCTTCCAAGGAACATCCC
>JAUSPR010000237.1 GCA_030655715.1 Thermoplasmata archaeon | reverse complement strand
AACGGTTCTGTAGAAACGATTGCCAATAGCCAGTCATCACTGAATTATTCCACAATGGCGATGAATTATCTGATATTGGCTGCAAGCTGGCCGGGCGGAACCTACAACACCCAAATGGCGATGGAGAGCACTGGCAATGCAATCGACTACACTGGAATGTCCATGGAATCCACAGGAGATTCGCTCAATTACACTAATCTGGCCCTCCTCGAACTCGGCGATGCCTTGAACTATACTGTTCATGCAATGACCTATGAAGTTGAAACGAATCCAGCCCTAAATCTTACCATTTACTATGATCCAACACAATCATCCGCCCAGACCAAGGTACAGATTCTTAACTCAATGATTGATGGGCTCAACAAGGGTCTCAGCGGTGCCAAGGATGTTATCCAGGTTGAGGCGAACGACGTTACTTCTGACCAGTTCAAGTTCATCGACTTCTTCGCGCCCGGAATCATAGCCATGTCCGTGATGAGCTCCAGTCTTTTCGGCACTGTAGGAATGAATACCGAGCTGCGGCAGAAAGGCATCCTGCGAAAGCTGGCCACAACCCCTCTGACCAGAGCAGAATGGTTGATCTCCAATATCCTTTACCAGATGTTCATGGCGATGTTATCGACCGCCTGCATACTGGCAGTCGGCATGGGCATGTTCGGGCTTCGGCCGCACATCAATATCTACATGTTCATGTTCATCCTGCTCTGCGTGTTCAGCTTTGCAGGAATCGGCATGCTGATAACCAGGTTCGTGAAGGAAGCGGAATCCGCGCAGGCAGCGGCCAATGCGGTCATGTTTCCGATGATGTTCCTCTCCGGTACATTCTTCCAGCTGGAGATGATGCCTGGCTTCCTTCAGACTTTTGCTAGATTTCTTCCGCTCTATTACGTGAACGAGGGCCTGAGGGCGGCCATGATATCCCTGGACAACAGCATAATCTTTGAGTCCGCAATAGTAATCGGAATATTCGGGCTGGGCGTGTTCATCCTTGGGGTCATTCTTACCTCTTGGAAGGACGAATGAAGTTAAAAATCTGTCCTTCTGTGCTGATTATAAACCACCCAAAATATATGATAGCCAGGATTATCGGAATGTAGAGCAAGGCAATCCAGGTATTGGCATTCACCACATATGGGCCGGTGCCGGTATACATTACATAAGGTTCCGGAACCGAGGCCGAATCCCACTGAAACCCCTCTGATGCAACCTTTGCCAGGGAATGATAGCCATATCCGGCGGTGGCTCCGCTGGCTGCATCTTTGTACCCGCATGGAAACACAGGTGCAAACATCGTCAATGCGCCCAGGCTCAGGCATATTGTCAGGGCGATTGCCAGGTTTTTGAATGATGGTTTCTCCATATCTCCATCTCCTCTCACGTAAATGGGCTGCCGAGTATCATACTTGCCAGCTTCTTCCGTGATGCTTTTTTTTTACTTTTCATATGTTCACCGGTAATAAGCAAGTTCGGAGAGAGAATATAAGGAGATTGGAACACCTGTTTGTATAATATTTAAATTCATTGGTACAGGTGTTTGTAGAAGGAGGCCCGGGGAACGTTGTTGAGGCCTCACATCCCTGCCCTTACAGGCAAGGGTTTAAGGGATTTATGTAATTGGTGTCTGTCACTTGCTCGGAAAACAATGCCAGTACCCCGCCCTCCAAATGTGAATATGTTTTCATCCAGGCGAGGCATGTTGCTGATCAAATGTTTTAATGCAATTCAGTTCGTTGAAGTTTTGTAAATGAATATATATTAGGTAGAAAGAGTGGGCCTGCCCGGATTTGAACCGGGGTCTATAGCTCCCAAAGCTACAAGTATAGGCCAAGCTAGCCCACAGGCCCCTGCGGTTGCTGAATGGGATTGGATAGGATTATTTAAATTGTGGCAATAGGCTTGACCGGTTACCCTGGCCTTAGGACCGGGATGAATGCCGATGTTAACACCCCCCCGCCCTTCGCTGCGCTCAGACGGGGTTCCCAAAGGATGAGAACGGGAATCGTGTCAACAGGCCAGATTCGGACAATCTGGCTCACAACCCCGCCCTCACAGGCGGGGCATGAACAGGGTGACCGGTGCCAGTATGCGATCTTTGGCAATCCCGGTGCCGTGGTGAAGTTTATGGCAAGACCCTAATCCTAGATTTTGGTATCCTGCCTTCCTCGCTCCCCTTCCAAATGCCCAGAGGCTTTGGATGGAGATTAAATCGGATGCCGAATAAAGCCTATATACTGAATTTGTTTAACGCGCCCTATGGAAACCGAGCCCTCGGCCCCGACCATCGGCGGCGAATCATGCGACGTTCAGGTCAAGCTCAAGCGAGACCTTAGCATGTGGGAGGTCCTTATGATCGGCCTTGGGCCAACACTCGGTTCCACAATATTCCTGCTCGTCGGCCCAGGCCTGGAGATTGCCGGACCCGGTCTGGTACTGGTTTTCGTACTGAACTTCATCGTCACTCTGTTTACTGCCATGGCCTACATGGAACTAACCAGCACGTTCGCAGATACCGGTGGAGGATACCTTTGGGTGAAGGAAGGTATGCCGCAGCCATTCGGTTTCCTGGCTGGGTGGATGTCCTGGTTCGGCCACTGTATTGTCACCAGTTTCTATGTTATCGGATTCGGAATGGGCGTGTTCTGGATACTGGAAGCCAGAGGGGTGCATGTCCCGGATTCGGACTTGCTAATCAAGTCCCTCTCAGTTGCCGTATGTCTGGTCTTCCTAATGATCAATTACCGGGGGACAAAGGAGACCGGTAAATCCAGCATCGTGGTTGCTGGCCTGCTCATAGTCATTATTGTCGCCTTCATCGTGATAGGTTTCGTATACTTGCTGGACCTCCCAGAGAACAACCTAGGTTCGGTATTCGACGACCCGACCACGCACGGATTTGCCCCGATACTGATTGCTATGGGTTTCACGTTCATTGTGTTTGAAGGCTACGAGATCATCTCACAATGCGGGGAGGAATGCAAGGACCCTCTCAAGAACGTTCCTAGAGCCAGCATGCTCTGCATCATCATTTCCACTATCATTTTCATACTGGTCGCGCTAATAGCTATCGGTGCAACCGACCTTGCATTCAACCCGGCAACAGGACATTATGATGTGGGTCTTGATGGCCAGCCAATTACTAACTCTGAAGATGCCATTGCCAAGATTGCTGGAATCGCAATGCCTGGTTATGGTGTAATTCTTATCGGAATTGGAATCATTCTTGGAACATTAGCGGCCATTAATTCGACTCTTTTTTCCTCATCAAGGGTTTCATTCGCCATGGGACGTGATGGTGCCCTGCCAAGATCGTTCGGAAAACTGCACCCTAAGAAGAACACACCACACATTGCGATAATGGCCAGTGGCGCCATAATAATAGTAATGACTGTGGCTCTGCCTATAAAAGACATTGCGGCGGTTGCGGACATTATGTTCCTGTTGCTGTTCTTCTTCGTCAACATGACGGCCATCACACTCCGGGTGAAAAGACCGGACATGAAGCGGCATTACCTCATGCCACTGTTCCCTTGGGTTCCGATAATCGGCATAATAACCAAACTGGTCCTGGCAATAGGTCTGTGGTGGCAGTTCCAGAATGCCTGGTTCCTGGCAATAGGGTGGGTAACAGTTGGTCTGGGCATTTACTATTACTATGGCGGCAAGAAAACTATCGAAACTGTCCAGCCAGAGGACGTTTGCAAGAAAGGCATCATCGATACCCTGGCAGAGAAGCCAGAGGATAAAAGATACCGCATTCTCGTATCCTTGGTAGACGATGAGCAGCAAGAGCTTGTGAAATTTGCCGCCCTGGTGGCAAGGGTGGAGGATGCAGACCTGAACGTTACTACTGTCATTGAATTGCCTTCTGGAACGCCGCTCGGCTCCCTCAAGTACAAGGACACAGCGCCATACATTAAAATGGTAGAAAAGGTGAAGAAAGCCAGCGAGGTGGAGCTTATCAAGTCCCGAGGTACCGTTCTAATCTCGCACACTGCTTCCGAGGCTATCATTGACACCATCAAAGAGGATAAAGTCAACCTCCTCATAATGGGCTGGAGGGGTGCGGCCAGAGATAACTGGATTCTTGGTTCAACCATTGATCGACTTGTCCATACTGCCAATTGCGATGTTGTGTTGATGAAGACAGCGAACCTGAAAAAGGAGCTGAAGAAGATTCTGGTAATCTCCTCGCCAGAATGGCATGCCACAAATGCATTGGGATATGCCATATTACTTGCAAAAAGGGACGAGGCTGAAATCACTATTTTCAGTGCCAGCACTACCGACGCTCATATGGCCGTTCAGAAAGACTATGCGAAGCGACTTTCCGATATTTGTAATACACACGGAATAGAGCATGATGTGAAGGTCATCAAGACCAACTCAATCGAACGCGCCATTCTGGCAGAATATCAGGATTATGATCTAGTGGCCATGGGCGCAAGCAATGAGTCGGAACGCAGGGCGTTCGACTTTGGTAGATTGCAGGACCGCCTGGCTAAGACAATTGATAAGCCGATTCTCATGGTAAAGAAAGTAAAGAATATTGATTAAACATGTTCTCGCCCACATACCGCAATCTTTAGATTTGCGGATACGGGCGCTTTCTATGCAATTATTATTGCGAGAAATTGTTTAATAAAGGTGCTCCCCACAATATTCCATGCTTCCAGCATTTTTAAATCAC
>JAUSPR010000229.1 GCA_030655715.1 Thermoplasmata archaeon | reverse complement strand
GTTTCTCAGGTCATTAAGCGCGTCGAATATACGGAAAACATCGCAACCGTTCTTCTTGGCCAAGGCGATGAAGCGTTTCACCACGTCGTCCGGAAAATTCCAGTAAGCCACTATGTTCATGGCCCTCTCGAGCATCTGCATCTTCGTGTTTGGCATTGCAACCTTGAGCTTTCTGAGCCTTTCCCAGGGATCCTCGTTCAAGAAACGGATCGGTACGTCAAACGTGGCGCCACCCCAGACCTCCATGGACCAGAAACCTATCTCATCCATCTTCTCGGCTATGGGGAGCATGTCCTCCGTCCTCATTCTAGTCGCAAGAATCGACTGATGCGCGTCTCTTAAAGTTAGGTCGTGTAATTCTACCATCCAGACACCTTCGGGTAATATATATGGTGCGCGATAATGACAATATGTAATTAAACGTTTCTACTGTTTTAGACGCGGGAACAAAGGCGATATAGAATTAACATGCCCCGCCTGAATGATATTTAATATTAGCTGGAGGGCGGGGTCTTACAAACATTTGGTTTGCGAGTGACCGATTACCGTCATCATTCCTTTAATTCCCCGCCTGTTTTATTCGGTATCCAAAGTCCTGATGGACATTTGGACAAGATAATGGCAAGGTTTACCGAACGAGCATGTGAGGGCGAGTTTTCTTATTTGCTGAATATTTTTCTTTTGGAGCCCAAAATATCACACATGGGCACCCAACCATCCAATTAGATTTTTGAGCAGGTTCTCCGATATTGTTTTTACTTGAGGAGAACAAGCTCACCAGAGCTTTTTCTGTTTCCAAATTTTTCTTTTTGGCGACGGTGAGCCAGCGGAAAAAATCTCCCAAAAAGAAAAACTTCAGCGCAAAGTGAGGTTAAAAGAAAAATACTCGCGGAGATAGTTGACACCGGTACTCAACCCGGCTCAGGGCTGTGGCACTGGCCAATTCCCAAAGCACCGCATCATCAGGTTCAATTTTCGAACTCAGTCCAGAACCGGGTTGTAAAAATCCAATAGTGATATTCACTACCAGAATGTCTGGTTGGCCGGGTGCCATTAACCCCATCATCCGTTCCAAATGCCCAGAGGCTTTGGATTCCGATAAAACCGCCCTTCGCTACGCTCAAAACGAGGCCCCCCAAAACAGGGCTACCAAACTGCCTTGTGCTCCCAGAATAGCCGGTCAATTTCATCGAATTTTCCGTATTCGATGGAACAAAACCCGCCCTCCAAAACCATAATCAATTCCATCCAGGCGAGGCATGATGGGTTAGCCGGTGTGGGGGTGCAGTTTACGGTTCATACCCTTCCAGGTCTCTGGCATCACCCAGCTAACCGTCCAACACACCTCCTCGTTCCAAATGTCCGTAGGACTTTGGATGTCGATAAAAGGACTTTGGATACCGAAGATAATTAAAACTTCAGTGCTACCTTCTTCTTCGTGACCTTCTTGGGTTCCTCGGCTTTGGGTTCCACTTTCTCTACAGGGGCTTCTTTTGGTTCTTCAGCTGGAAGCGTGGCAATCGGTGCTTCTGGAGTTGGCTGCGGTGTGGTCTGGACCTCGAGGTCTCCAAACTCATCCTCTTTTGCCTTCTCGTCCAGTTTCTCGGTGAATTCGATACCACATCCTGCGCATTTTCCAAAACGACGCCCGCACATGGCATGGTATTCTTTGCCGCAGGAACATTTGATTATCTCCAAACCAGCCTTGACCTTGCCCATGCAAATTCCGCATTTCGTATCTGCTGGAGTCTTAATTATCTCGAATGTGGATTTGGTGGCTTGCACAGGGCTTTCGACCTTCGGTTCCATTACAAATACTTGATCTCCGGACTCATCCTCGAATGTCAGACCATCCATTATTCTGGTTGATACTAATTTTATAAGTACTGGTACATCTCCTAAAGTATCAAATTTCATCTTGATTTTCAGCTTGGCTTCTCCGCCACCGCCACGTATGGAGTCTAATTTAGTTTCCCCCTCTATGGTGATGTCACCAATAATGTTGATAATGATATCTTTTGCCAGGGCTTTTCCTTTGTTTGTTATCACAAGTTCGGAATCAACCCACTGACCTTTCTGGACACGGTCCACTAAAATATTGGCGGAAAGCATCGGTTTGAAATCAGATACTGCAATTATCGCGGTCTGGATTGCATTTTTCAGAGTTGATAATGCAAGCTGGTAATCACTGTCCTTCTGAGTTCTAGCTGTATCAAATAACCCCTGGGCTTCCTTTACATTGATACCGAATTTTCTTGAGTTGGATATGACTTTCTCAGCTTCGTAGGTAAGCTCGATGAACTCTCTTTCGAATCCTTTCTTGAGGTCAATGGCATCTTTGGATTTTTCCACGAATGTGATGGCTTCCTTGAACTTGTCCTCTTCAAAGGCTTTTCGTGCTTTGGTCAGTAGGTCTTGGCTTGCAGTTATTTCGGCACCCACTTCCTTGGCATGTGCCATTGCACGTTCGGATTGTGTATAATTATCTTCGAAGAAAGCCTGTAACTTGGCTTTGACATCATTTGTGGTCTGGGAAATTTTATCATTGGATATCACGAATTTACCAGTATCCATGAAGGTCTTTGCTTCCGCGAGAAGCGAACTTGAACCGGAAACATCAATTCCATATTGGCCAGCCAGGTCGGTATACTTATATGCGGAGGATACAAGGGTGCTGAGCTGCGAATGACATAGGCGCCTTGCTTCCAGCGTACCTTCCTTTGCAATCTCCGTCGCAGTTTTATAATCATGGTCTGTTTTTGCGCTTTCGGCGTCAGCAAGTAATTTTGTGGCAATCGAAACATTGGCAGAAATCTTCTTTGCAATATCTATTTGCGAGATAAGTGAATTTATTGCCTCCATAGCCTCTGAAAATTCCTCGCTGACCATGTGAAGTTCGTCTCCACTCTGGATTGCCTGTTCCAGCCCGCGGACATAGTTTCCGCGCTTCATCTCGTCTCTTGCCTGGGTTATTAAGCTCTTTGCTTTCTTTGAGAAAATTCCGGCTTTCTGGGCGTCATTAAGCTTTGTTTCCGCTGTAACAATTGCTTTCTCTGCCATTTCCTGTTGGAGTCCGACTTTCTCCAGTTCACCTTCGCTCTTCATTGCTTCGGATAATGCAGATTTATAATCCTTAGAATTAAACGCACCTACTGCCTTTTCCATGAGTTTCTCTGCGGCCAGAACATTGATTCCTTCGAGTTTGGCCTTCTCAATTGAAACCCTGAATGCTTTTATTGTGTCTGAAACATACTTTTCAATGGTTTTCCTGGATGCATTAGCACTCTTTATTGCAGATTCTATTGATTCCTTGTATTTTGAACCATTTAACTCGATTAGGGAATTTTCTAGCAATTTCTTTGGTTCAGCCATGTTTGCATGTAAATTCTCTCCTTCATTGAGCACATCCTGGGCAGCCTTGATTTCCATGGCAGCCCTCTGACTCATTTTTCGGATGTCCTCTATCTGGGATTTTACATCTTTAGCAAGTTCAACGGCTTCTTTGTATCTCTTGTTTTCAAATGACTTTCTTGAATTGTGCAGTAGTTCTTCTTGTGTCGTCACAATCAAGTTGAGTTCCTTGGCATCCATTAATAATGATTCAGTGGATGAAAGCAAATTGCTTATGTTGGTGTTCAGAAGGCCTTGTGTCTTTAATTCCACTTCTCCGGCAATGGCAATAGCGTCCTGCTGAAGTTCTGCCTTGATGACATCTGCGAGTTTGGTTGAATATTGGTCTAGTTCAGTATTTTCAACACCTAGTGTTTTGAGAATTTCAATGCTTTCTTCTACGAAGTGCAGGGTGTTAGCTGCACTATACAAAGTCATTATCTTCTCAGTTTCGATTTTCGCTTTTTCAGCTTCTTTCAATGCATTTTCATACTCGAAACGCTCAAACATCCCTTTAGCGGAAAGAAGAATTCCCATCGGTTCTTTGGCCTCCGCTTTATTCTTCTTGGCTTCTGCCAATATGGCTGCAGCTTGGTTAATTGCATCATAGGCCTTCTGATAATATTTGATTTGGTTGTCCGCAGAGTTTTTAGCACTGAGGCTTTCCTTGTAAGTGATAGTAAAATCTGCTTTCGAGAAGGCGGTTTTAGCTCTCTTGAGGGCCTCCTTCATATCCGAAATATCAATGCCAAGTTTCTTTGCTTCGATGGCTGCCAGTTTGCCTTCGCCAAACATCCTTTCGGCAGCAACATATTGCATATTTCTTGCATCATTGAGCGCTTTCTCGGTTTCAACTATAGCAGTGAAGAAATCCCTGTTTTTCAAGTTGGTATCACACCGCTTTATGGATTCCTCAAGTGAAGAGATTTCACACCCCATGTCCTTTGTTTTAAGAATTGCTTTGTTGAGGTTATTGAATAATTCCCTTGCTTTTGTGGATTGACTGGTTTCCAACATATTCAGAGCCTTGTCAGCGTGCTCAAAAGATCTATCATAAGCATTCTTCTCGAATTCCACCTTAGCTGAACTAAGAAGATTTTGGATTAAGTTGACGTCCACATTCTCGGCATCATACATTGCTAGTTCAACCGAGGCAATAGTGTTTGAAACATGAATTTTAATTATTTCCTCAGCTCTCTTTGTGCTCTCTCCAGAGAGTTCTATAGATTTCTGATAATTGCCTGATTTAGCAGCGTCTATCGCCTGCTTCATCATTGCTTCAGGTTCTTTGAGGTTAGCACCCAATTTGTCTCCTGCGCTTATGACTAACTCTGAAATTTCTATGCACTCGGTTGCAAATGAATACAATGCACTGGAGATTTCCTCCTTGGCTTGTTTTACATAGGCCTGGACTGATTCGAAATCCCTGGCTTCAAGAGATTCCTTGGCAGAGGTTAATGATGATTCCACGTTCTTTACTTCAGTACCGAGCCCCTTAGCCATTTTAACCTGATCGTCCAATGCGGCGATGGTATTTTCAATGTCCTCAAAGTCAGCCACTATACTGTCAACAACTTCGTCACCCTTCTTCGCCATGTTGAGGGCCTTGACAAAATCCCCCTCTTTCAAGGCGCCCTTAGCATCGTTCAGGAATTCCATTGCCTGAGTAAGATCGGCACCAATTTTGTTGGCAGCAATGAACTTCGAACGTGATTGTGACATGGTGCTGAGAACCCCTTGGAATTGAGAATGATATATCTCAGAATTCAGTTCCTTGATGGCTTCAATCGAACCAGTGTAATTACCCTCTTTGAGCATATTCCGGCCAATAGTGAGTATTTCATTGGCCTTATCCATGCTTGCGTCAATTTTTTCGGCTTCCTGGATTTGAAGAAGCAAATTTTCAAGATTGTCACTTATTCCACGATTTAGGGTCTTTTCTGCTTCGGATTTAGACAATCTTGCCGAACTTAGAGCAGCTTCAAGGTTAGATTCGGATATCTCGGTTTCAGTTCGAGTAATTAACTCAACTACTTTGTTGACATTAGTATCCAGTTCCTTGGCCGTAACCATGTAACCCTTTGCTTCATCCAGAAGCGCTTCAACCTGTGTCGAGAGTCCACTACCAACAAAATCCATGCATTCTTTTAGCTGCCCCAGTGCGGTGAAATAATCCTGATTTTCCATGGATTTTCTAGCCTGTTCCAGAAGATCCTCAGTTGCAGAAACATCCTCACCAATATTTCTAGCCAGTACTATCATTGATTGGGCCTGAGAATAAGATTCTGATAAATGTTCCTGAGCGATTTTTTCGTAGACTCCCCAACTCTGCTTGGCTAGATTCATAGCTCTTTCAAAATTCTTTTCTGTTAATGCATTTTTGGAATCTTTGAGAAGACTAATTGCCTGCTCGGAATCAGTTCCAGTATTTTTGGTTAGTTCTGCAAGTTTATCTGCTGAATCGATAATGGACTGGATACCATCTTCAAAACATGTCATTGCAACGTCTTTTGATTGTGTGGCCTGAGTTAACGCATCCCGATATTCTTTACCCACAATGCTGGAGCTTGCTTTTACAAGAAGTTCTTCTGCCTTGAGTACATTAATATCGGATGATTTGGCAGATTTAATGATTTTTTCTGCGTTTTCCATCTCAGTTTCGGCAAGCTGGCGGTTCTTCTTTTCTTACTTGGCTTTTTCTTCCAGCTGCTTAGTGAGCTGCATTGCCTTCAGGTAACTACTGGCCACTGCTTCAACTCCGGAGTCGGTGGAAGTATAGCATTGCTGCCCGTTCTAGCTAAACCTAACCGATATAGCGTCTTTCTAAACATATTCATAATGCTATATATAATTATCCCTTAAGTTACATTATAGTCAATATAGGTTAAGAATACAATTGATGAAACAATTAATCATTTGAAAATTCAAATTAAGATGATAAAGATTATGTAAATGAATGAGTAAACTACCAGCCCCTAAAGTGGCTGGCGTTTATTGCGGGGCTGGACGTTTACGTGTGTAGGCCATGCACCTGATTTATCAAAGCCTATCAGCTTTGATTTCATATACAAATATCTGCACGGTACATGGCGGTCTGCCACGTTTTACTGCTCATGCCGATTCATCTCAGCCCTAAAGAACTGAGCGTTCTCGGCATTTATACAGTAATTCAACTTTATATTTCCGAAGTAGATGCGGTAATGGAAACCAATGTAATCTTGAACATCAAAGTTTTTCCAACGACCTCTCGATTATAATCCATCGTAAATGTATTGGATGCAGTATCTGTCTGTGAGATGGTAAATTGTTGGCCCTGGGTATCTGTAAACATCCTTGTTCCAATGTCCTCATTTGAAATTAAGTGTTTGACAATAATCACACCATTTCCATTGTTCGCAGAAGAGTCTATTGACATAACTCGATAATTCCAACCAGTGGAAAGGGGTAATATTTCATTCAGGGCCGGATTGTTTTTCAAAAGTACAAGGCCATTTGTAGGATCAACATGAGATACAGTCATATTCCATCCCATTATATGATTTTTTATCGTAGTTCCCACAAGGGGCGTGACATCGAATGTGTCTATGAAATCACTAACATTTCCGAACCATTCATAGATTGGAATTGATTCTGTGAGATCTCTTGTTACAAGCATGGATTCTTGAGAATAACCATAGGCTTCATCCGGTGCAATAACCACTACTTTGGTCTGGTTCAGAGTCATGCCGATTACGCCCTTATCAAAACCTTTAATCATCTGGCCAGCGCCAATTGTGAAATTAAGAGGAGAATATTCAACCCTTTCATTAAAAGAGAGGCTCTTGGGATAGAGAGAATTGTTCTGGGCGACACTCATCAAAGAGGTGTCGAATACAGTACCGTCCTCGAACATGCCAATATAATTCACTGTCACGGTATCGCCTGTTTTTACGGAGATACCAGATTCAACAGAGTTCTGCGTGGAAGAAATGACATTGTATGATACAAAACCTCCAGCTATTACTAGTGAAATAATCACGATGAAAACTACTAGCATAACTTCCCAGCGTGACCAGAATGACTTGTCCAAATTAGCCATGTTCAACCCTCAAGCCTCGTAT
>JAUSPR010000227.1 GCA_030655715.1 Thermoplasmata archaeon | reverse complement strand
ACCGTTGAATGTTATATCTATGGTAAAGATAATATATATATTAAAGTCTTTCATGATAACAGCAGACAGCGGCATACAAAGTGTCAGACAGCAGACCATAGGTGATAAAACTATAGAAAATGCAGCATAATTTCAATACTGGTTATGTGAAAGTAACCCTTCCGAAAACCTTATATACCCCCATCGACATATAGGTTTTGCAGCTGACAAATGTCAGACAAATAATGGAAAAACGTCAGAAGGGATGCACTATGGTGGAATACATAAAACTGAAGGATAGAGAAATGAGAACCCTCCGGGGTATGGACAATGAAATGATAGATTGGATGAAGTATCACTCGGTTCAGGACCTGAGGGACCTGGCATTTGAAATGTACAACAGAGGCGAAGACATTTCCGAGATGGTACAGATGATCCATGAAATGGACGTCATGATGGCAAATACACACATGGCCAGCGAGAATGTCTACACAAACGCGGAATACGACATACTCAGCTATGTTGAGGAGTGTGAGCACTCCTATGTTTAAACTCAGCCAACTCAAATCAGCATTTAGAATAGAAACACCCAGACCGTCCAATATCGGTATCGAGCACATGCACGACGAGCAGATGCACAATATCTGTGAATTCAACGAGAGATCAGATATCGGTTGGAACGCTGGAATGAACTTGTAAATTACCAACTAAGTTGGAAATTTACAAAAGCAGCCATGCACCTAATGGACAAAGCCAAAGCTTTGTCTCCAGACTTGAACAAATGCACGGTGCATGGCGATATCTTTCCTGAGTTCGCTTCCGACGGCGAACTGATAGGAAGTCATCGAAAAAAGTTTAAGATGCGATGGCACAAAGCCAATGGCCAAGTAACCTCCTTCAGGGAGGCAAAAGACTGTTGGCAACGACACGGCCTCCGAAGCGCGGGCATACGCAAACGACCTGGCTATACCTTGCCAGGCATAGAAACCGCGCGACAGGAGGCCGTGTCCTCACCCACCCAGGGACACAATGGGCGAATGCCCGAACAGAGCCTTGGAAGGGACATAACAAGGGACGATAGGCCCCATGAATAGAAGCAAAAGGCAGACCGCCATGCATCGTACAAATACAATCAACGCAAATCAAAGCCCCAAGCTTTTGATGATTAGGTGCATGGCCTTCGATTCAGGCGAACTTCCAGCCTTGGCAACAATCGCCAAGATGGCTGGTAGTTTGCACAGCCAAGTGTTCCCAAACCATAACCAACGGGCCGGGCAGCAATGCCTGGCCTTTTTACCCAGTATTTCCTGTATTCGAACCTTCTATTTTAAATGATTATAGCCGGATTCGAACGTGCTTATTCGGTATCCAAAGTCCTGAGGGACATTTGGACGTTCTTTTCAATGTATCTGAATATGGCAATTTAATCTTGTGCTAACAATGCGTTGATATCTTTGGCGTTCATGTGGCCTTCTATCGTGACATTGACCTTGGTAACGCCCTCAAGTTTTGAAAGAGCTTGCTTAATGCTGATTGCCAGCTGTATGCCGAGCGGGCAGAACGGGCTTGTGGGAATGAAGGTGAGCGTTATAACACCGCCCTCAATTTTCATGTCATGGATCAATCCCATGTCCCATACGCTGAGCCCGGTATGCGGATCCATAACGGCCTGCAAAGTTGCTATTGCATTTTCCTGCGTCGTCATCTCATTCACCTTTTCCGATCAATATCAACAAATCTCCGACATTGACTGACTTGGCTTCCTTGCCGTCAATCATCGGGGCCTTGATAACCATTAGCATCGTGGGATCTATCTTCACAAGCTCGCCGTTATTCAACTGAACATCAAGCTCTCCGGATTCCAGAGCCAGCGCAATCTGTTCCGGGTCAACAGCCATTAATTTTTCCGCGACTTCCTTCGCATTCTGCTTGAAAGTTGGTCCGATAATCGCATGAACTGGCTTAATGCCTATGACTTTCTCGATTATGTCCGCCTCGGTCATTAACAATACGTCGTTGACTTTCAGTGTACCGGCAATGTCAGGTTCCGAGTCCATGAGGTATTCGACATCCTTGCCTATAATCTCAAGAACATCAAGTTCTGCACTCAATGGCATGCCATTCTCCGACTTCCAGTTCCGGATAGCTGCAATGACGTCCTTCAGAATCTCGCCCCTAGTCAGGTCGTCCTCATCTTCATGGACTGGCTCTGGCCATTTGGATACGGTGATGCTTTTTGCCTGGTCGTATTTGATGTAAATCTGGATGTAAATTTCCTCGGTGATATGGGGCATGATGACAGCCAGCATTTTCAGGGTGCCCAACCCGACCTCGTAAAGTGTGTAAGATAATGCATTATCCTTGCCAGTCATCCTGTATTTCACCATTTCGACATAATGATCAGCGAAAACATGCCAGACAAAATGTTCCAGCTTCCTGATGGCGCTGCCAAAGTGGAAATCGCCGTAATCCTTGGTTACATCCTTGATTAATCTGGAATACTGGGTCAACAGCCATTTGTCCGAAGCCCGTAATTCGGATTCGGAAACTTCCACCGGGCCGATAATGGCCTTGGAAAGGAACTTGTGAATGTTCCAGACCTTGGAGCAGAACCTCTGGCCGTGGAGTATGTCCTTTTCCTGAATTGCGGTGTCCTCGCCAATTGTGACTGTGGATGAGTAATAACGCCAGGCATCCGAGCCGTATCTGTCTAGCAGGTCCAGCGGGTCAATTACATTGCCATCGGAGGCATGCATTGGCCTTCCGTCTGGCCCCAGGATGAAACCGTCAACCATTATGTCATTCCAGGGCTTGCCACCGGTGAGATAATGGCTTCTCAGTATCGTGTAGAACGCCCAGGTCCTGATTATCTCCTGGCCCTGCGGGCGCAGGCTTGCTGGCCACAATTTTTTATGAAGCTCGTTATCGCGCTCCCAGAATGTGACATATAGAGGGGAAATGCTGGAATCCATCCAAGTATCGAACACGTCCGGGCAGCCCTGCAATGACTCGCCGCACTCCGGGCATTCCGGCACTGGTGGTTGGTCCACTGTCGGGTCAACATAGCAATCCTCTTCCTTTGCCAGTACGATATCGCCGCAGCTATTGCACTCCCATATCGGTATTGGCGTGGCAAAGTATCTCTGCCTGGAAATGACCCAGTCCCTGTTGAGTGAGTTAACCCAATTCTGCAATCGAACCTTCATGAACTCGGGATGCCAGTTTAACTCGTCAGCAATTTTCAGAACATCGTCCTTCGCATCCAGTGTCTTGAGGAACCACTGGGGCATCTGGAGAAACTCTATCGCGGTGTGGCAGCGCCAGCATGAACCAACGTTCTGCGGGGTCTTTTCCTGCTTGACCAGCAAATCGTCGTTCTTCAGGTCCTCGATTATTGCTGCCCTGGCCTCCTTAATTCCTAAGCCTTTGTATTTTCCCGCGATTTGGCTCATTATTCCCTGACCGTCCATGGCATTTTCTACGGGCAGTTTGTACTTGTAAATCCAATCCAGGTCGTCTTTATCTCAGATGCTGCATATCATTACCAGGCCAGTTCCGAATTCAGGGTCCACTTTATCGTCTGCAATTATCTCGACTTCCTTGCCGTAAATCGGTGTGATGAGCTTCTTGCCAACGAGGTGGGCCATTTTCTCGTCTTTCGGGCTTACTGCTGCCATCTGGCAAGTGCAGATAAGTTCCGGCCTGGTTGTCGCCACCAAAGCGTCCTCGTCCTGGTCCGAAACCCCGAATCGAATGTAATTGAGTGTCGACTCCCTGTCCTGATACTCCACTTCGGCGTCAGCCAGAGCAGTACCGCATCTCGGGCACCAGTTTACCGGCGCAAGTCCTTTATAAATCAAGCCGCGCTCGTATAATCTGATGAAAGTTAATTGTGTGAGACGACGATAATATTCTCCGTCCGTGCGATAGAACTGGGAAGAGTCCATGCAGCAGCCCAGCATCTTGAACTGTATGCTTATCTTGTCGATATTGGCGTCTGCAAAAGCTTTACACAGGCCAATGAATTCTTGTCGGGGTGTGTCCCTCATTCTTATATTGTATTTCTTCTCGACATTCACCTCGATAGGCATTCCATTGACATCAACGCAAAGCGGGAAAAGCACATTGTGGCCAGTCTGCCATTTGAACCTAGCAGCGAAATCGATATGCGTGTAATGAGTCGCATGGCCAACGTGTAGCGGGCCCGAGGCATACCTTGGGGGATTGTCAACGCTGAAGACCGGTGCTGTTGAATCCTTGTCAAAGTTGTAGAGCTTCCACTGGTCCCATGTATCCTGCCATTTCTTTTCGATGGCCTTGGCCTCGTAATCTTCCATTCATTCACCTTTTATCGGCATGCCTGCCGTTTCATGGACAGGCAGGTCGCTGGATATTCTAATTCATATTAAGGTTTTCGCGTATCTTCAAAAATTTATTGAATAATTTATTCGGAAGTAATCAATGTGGTCGTTGACAGAACCCCGGGAACGCTCCTGACCTTCTGGATGACAAGGGCCCTCATTTCCTTCAGGTTCCTGGCCTCCACCCGGCATATCATATCATACTCACCGAAAACCTCTCTTATCCCCTCTATCTCCTTGACCTTGACCAGCCTGTCGTAGACGAGGTCTTCCTTCTTCGCCTCCACCCTGATTAATATGAAACATGTTAGCATGAGTTTCCTCAATATTAGTAAAGTGTTAAGTTGTTATTAGCTTTTTCCCCAATAAGTTCGTTAGATGCCGATTTGAGTAAGCCATCCGTCAATCTCA
>JAUSPR010000211.1 GCA_030655715.1 Thermoplasmata archaeon | reverse complement strand
AAAATTGCTTTGATAAATTCCTACTATGAAGCAAATGTAACGCCCAAGGATCAAATGAAAATAGGAGCTTACCTACTTACGAGCCAGGAATTTAAAAATCGTGTTTTGAAGAAGGATAAATCCGTTATAAATGAACTTGCCAAAATTGATGAGTCTAGAAATAATTATTCATTTGCCACAAAATTCGTTGCCTGGCATTACATGTGCTGGCAGGATGAAGATATGTCTAAAATGATGATTGAAAAATCATGGATAAACGACACGTATCCAATCTACGATAAATATGTTCATTTTTCTATCAGGCAAATTTGCTCTGAATATTATGCATATGGGTATGAAAATCAAAAATGTCCTCAACGTAATTTAAGAAACTATGGTATGTTTATTGAGGCTATCAGCAAGGTTCGGGATGTATGTGCATTGGGTGATATGGATTTGAAAAAATTAGACCAGGGGTTGTGGGTCTGGGGGAGGGAGATTGAAAAGGATGAAAAAGAAAAGAGGAGGATGAGCAAAAAACCATGAAAGAAGGTATAACTGAACTAAAAATGCTCCGCCTATCAAGAACTCGTATCGTCTCTCTCGCTCACAAATTTCGCAATTGCTGATTTCCATGAAAAAAGGTGACTAAATGGAATTTTGTACACTTGGCCAATATTTGTTTCACAGAATTCAATATCATTGTCAAGAATAGATTGAAGTTCACCTTCACTTAAAGATTTGATTTTTTCCAATTCCAAATATCTGTTCATGCAATAATGGGACTTTGCTTTTGTCGAATCCAATTCTTCGAAGAAACTATGAATATCTTTTATGGTGTTTATTTCTTCGCCTTTGCAAATTACACATGTACATAAAGTGGATGGATTATCTACATAGAAAGTCCTAGCGTCCGCTTCGACAGCCATTGTTTTTGCCTCTGGGATGTAATATTTATTTGAGAATGTACCTCCAGTTGGTTGATCTCGGACTCGTTTAAATTCACTGATTCCTATTCCCGGAGAAATTCCATTCAATCCGAATTTAGACGCAAGCATTGAAAAATAACTACCATATAATGTAATACAGTCACATTTAATATTTTTTAATTGATTGATGAATTTCAAATATGAAATTAATTCATCTCTATTCATTCTATATTCGTTCAAATCGGAAATCCACAAGATGATTCCGTCCATTTTACTATAGTCCTCAATGATTTTCTTTACTTCTGAACTTTTTTGAAGTGTGTCAAAATTTGTGCAAATCATCCCATATATTGGAATGTCATCAGAACGTTGTTTGGAAATTGCTAGTATTTTTAAATTCAAGGCATACCAACCATCATCAGTATTCTCAAATAAAAAGTAAGGTGCAATCAGAAATTCTGGAACTTTACTACTACTAGGTACCGGGTCTCCCAATAATTCTGCATAATCAAATAAACTTTGCTGGGAACCGCTTGCTGATTGAGTGAAATTTTTTTGAAAATCGAGAACTTTTTGTATAAACAAGGTGAGTCTATCATCATTAAAATCTGTGGGTTTCATTTGTTTGTTTGTTTCCATGACGGGTAAACCATATTCAGAAAAAAGTTTCGAATAGGATTTCTTTAACTCACCCTCCTTTGAAATATTTTCAACATCAAACTGAATGACATATGTTACTGGGTCGATAAAAAATGGCTTATTTATTGTTTTGATAAATTGTGATATCCAATTTCTTCCGAAACAAGCTACATTCGCACCAAAACATATACCATAGTAAGAATCCGTGATACGTTCGTCCAATAGTACTGCTTTCTCACCTGCCACACCTACACGGTAAAATACTTTAAATTGGACTATGCAGACCGCCTCCATTGTGAATAATTTCTTCTTTCATCCGTGGATATAATACATTTGAATTAGTTGCATCCTGAAGAATTGTAATATTGTCTTGATTAACAATAATTAGGCCGATGCCATATTTCGAAAGTAATTTCTGGTCGACTTTGCTGGAATTCTCTTCCGGTATGGCTAGATATGAATAATTTGAACAAAGACGATATGTCAGAGCTTGTTGAAGCGCCCGCCTCCATTTCTCTACTTTTGCTTCTATTGCATAAACATCTTTTGTTCTTGGATCAATGCAAACCACATCAATTTTTTTGGAAAACATCTGAACCTCAGTATCTACAATGAAGTCATTTTTAATGAATGAATTTTTAATGATTTCAACCAAATCCGCTTCACTTCTCATTATTCACCCCCCATAGGGATGAATACTGCACTGGGACAATCCTTAAAATGTTTGTCGGTTGATAGAACTTTCATGTCCATTTTCTCCGCGATAGCCCAAAGAATACAATCAATTTGGCTGATTTGATTTTGCGGAGTATGTGATTTCCTATGTTTTGTACCTGCATCAATAGAGGTTGATTCATCTAATTCTTGAAAAATTATTCCAATACTTCGAATTTTCTCCAAATCTTCATAAAATTGTGAATCTTTTCCATCACGAATATAAGTGCTCCTTAGTTCAGAAATTACTATTGTTGGTGTTAGAATAGTTGCCATCTCTGATGGTTCTGGAAATATATGTTTCGCAACTAATGAACCTTCGACTGAACCACGAAAGAATTCAATCCACGCTGAGGTGTCTACAACATACCCCCCCAATTATGTGTCCTCCTCTCGTTCGAATGGTTTCAAATCGGGTGTTTTTCCAAAGCCAACAACGCCAAGTATCTTCTCAATTATTTTTGATTTTTTAGCGCTTTCGGGGTAGTTGGTATAAACATGTCTAAGCAAATCATCTAGCGATATGTGATTATATTTCTTTTTTATGCCCTCTATTCTTTGAAAATCCCCAAGGAGAGTTCCCTCAAGCAACATTTTTGCCACTCGAAAACCTCTGTCTGTTGTTAATGAGTAAATTTCCATTCGTTTTTCAGCAATTTCTTCTATCTGACCTTTCGCTTCAGCATAATAGACATCAACAATTTCTTTGATGTTCGTGATTTTTTGTTTTCGAACTTCAACAATAGCCATTCCTTTCAAACTTTCAAGTAAATCATAAACCTCTGAGGAATACGGTCCAAAATCATAAGCTTCATAATTTATTTCTTTAGAAAGAATGCTTTCGAACCCTCCTTCTCTTAGAAGCAAATACATTAATTTTTCCATTCGGGTAATTCCATAAATCTCCTCGTTTTGTTTACCACTATTCCCCTTTGCATAGCATAGTAACACTATCAAATCAGCAGCAGATTTTATTGCCATGTGACCATCTCATTCATTATTGATGAACGTGTCTTCTCCATATATAACGTTAATTGGCAGGGGTCAGCGAAAGTGTTTTCATTTATCATCATCATTTAATTGCTCCGATTTCTTTAGGCTATACGCCATATACTTCGTAATGCCCATACTAATCACAGATTCGTCCAATCATAGCAACCATTACGTTTAACACACATTTCCCATACCTTAATAGTCTTGTAAATTAAAAAGGTATCCTAAAAATAACCAAAGAATAAAAAAATTAGAGTTTTAATGAAGAAAAAAGGGGAGAGATGACTCCGCACGAAGAAGTTTAGCATAGCCGGCATGTTTTCTGGCAATAGCCAGATACATTTTTTCCTCGGATTGACATTTAGCCAGATAAAGAATAGTGCTCCCGGCTCTGAAATCCAACACCCCGCCAACCCCACATGCCCCGGCTGTGAGGCCGGGGTGATGTCATCGAATTCAAAAAATTCGATGTCATGTGACCAGACCAATTGCATTAATCCCATAAAACCCTGGGTGTAAGCCCAGGGATGTGAGGCCTCCCCAATTCTCCCAGGCCTCTCTATTCTGGAAGCTCTTGCAAGGCTGCGTCTCTTTCTAACTTCGTTCACCAATATCACAGAGCTTCACGCAGTTCCGCTCGCACCCCCCCAACTCCCGACCCCAATTCCCCGCCCGCCTGGCCATGTCCAGCCATCCCTCGATTAAACGCCCCGGTCGCGAGGTATTCGCCCTATTGTATCATGATATGGAACCATAACGCGAAGGTCGAATGAGGCAGCCAGGCTGTGAAAACCAACATCCCGCCAACACGTCATGCGTGCGGGTGAGGATGGCGAGGGGCTGGGGTTGATGCCGCCAATATCGCTTGAAATAGGGCCATACCATAAACTTCACCCCAACACCCAGGTTGCCAAAGACTGCAAACTGGCACCGGCCAACCCGTTCATGCCCCGGCTGTGAGGCCGGGGTTGTGCGCCTGATTGGGCGAATCAGGCGAGGTGACACGATTCCCGTTTTCATCCTTTTCAAACCTCGCCTGTGAGGGCGGGGTTGGTTTAAATCGGCATGAAACTCGGTTTCCGAACTCCGGCACCCGGCCAACCGCCCAAAGCACCCCGCCCATTTTTTTTAAATGTTTATAAAAAGCAGAATGCAATACTTTGAATCGATTTACTGCACAAATGCCGAGAACGCTCAGTCCTTCAGGGCTGAGATGAATCGGCATGAACAGTCGTCGATTCACCGTTGCATACCGTAAATATTTTAACATCAAAAATCGAAGCCATCAAGCTTCGATAAATCAGGTATGCAACTGCCCTCACGTAAACTTCCTGCCCTGGCAACAAACGCCAGCTCCTTTAGGGGCTGGTAGTTTACTTCTGTAACTTCTCTTCCTTTAACGATACCTCTGTGACACGGCACCTACATGTCGGCATCCAGTTCTCTCATGGCTTCTGCAGTCTTCTCTAGATATCCGGTCGCGTTCAACTTCCTGAAGCCCTCCAGAGCCTTCATGTACACTTTCTTTGCTTCGTCCTTTTGGCCGAAATCCTTGAGAGCCCTGCCGTAATCGAGGGAAACGATGCTGATGTCGTAGGGCGCATTGAGTTCTTTCAGGATATTCAGCGCGGTTTCGAACTCCTGTCGGGCGCCATTTTGATTGTTCGTTTTGTGGAGGATGAGAGCTCGGACATAATGGGTGTAGGCGATAGCATATTTATCGTCCATGGTAGCGAGTATCTCTTCCGCCTGCTTGACCCTTTCTTCTGCTTCCCCGATATTGCCCAGCCTCGTCAGGCACTCCGCCGCGTTCGTCAGGCCGTATGCTTCGGTATGCCTGTCGTTTGAGCGTTTGGAGGAGTCCACACACTTCTTGTACTGTTCGCTCGCCTTAAGATAGTCTCCCGTTCCTTTGTAGACCTCGCCCAGGTTGTTGAAAGAGCGGGCCATCTCCTTGAAGTCGCCAGCCGCTTCGCAGACCTCTATGGCCTCCCCAAATCTCTTTATGGCAAGATCTGTATCCCCAACATTGTCTGCTATGGTGGCCAGAAGGTTGAGGGCCTGGCCCCTGATATTGCCGTCGTTGCAATCCACCGCCATCTTCAGAGACTTCTCGGTTCCCACACGCGCAGCGTCCATATCCCCCAAACGCCATGCGACGTACGCGAGACCATAGTGGCATTTGGCGATGATCGTGTTCACGCCGTGCTTCTTTCCGAGTTCCAGCGTGTCAAGGTATCGCTTCCCTGCCTCCTTCCACACGCTCCGGTTCGTGAGTATCTTCGCAGCCCTCAGGTTTGCTTCCATCTCAAGCCGACGGTTCATATGCTTCCTGGCGGTTTTCGTGATAGTATCGATGTACATGAGTGCGTCCACCCAATTGCCGCTCGAATCCAGCACATCCACGATTTTCAGGAGGATATCGTTCCGTAATTTCTCTGTTCGATGCGAGGACGACTGTCCGGTCGCCACATCCAGCACACTTTTGTAATGGTTCAACGCCGTCTCAAAATCATAATTTCTGTAGGCCTCGTCAGCGGCCATCAACCGAACTTCCACATCTCCAGCGCTCATCAAAGACTCCATCCAACACGGACAATAAAAAGGTTTCGACGTTTGTCTCGTTGAAAGTTGTTTTACTGCATAAATGCCGAGAACGCTCAGTCCTTTAGGG
>JAUSPR010000208.1 GCA_030655715.1 Thermoplasmata archaeon | reverse complement strand
GGCGCATGCCCGACCCTTGCATTGTGCTGGATTTCTTGATAGAGCAGTTTAACTCTGAACGGCGGTTCCCTGGAATCCGAGCCAAAGGTATTGATTATGACCGTGTAATCTCTGAAGAGTTCTGCTAGGTCGTTGGGAACTTCGAGAATAGGTCTCACATGTTTTGAAAGAGAATAGACCTTTGTGTTAGCGCCCAGGACTCTGGCACCCTTTTCGAAAGCCATGCCAATTTCTTCTTTACTATCGTCCAGAACAATGAGCATATCCTCCCCTTTTTTAAGGGAAAGGACCGTGCTGAGGGCGTTCTTCGCTCCCTCGACCATCTCGTCGAAGTGCGCATTCAACCCCCCGGCTTTCTTTGCGCCATCCATGTCTGTTGATAAACAACTACTAATATATAAATTATTATGTCTGGCTATTCATAAAGGTATGTTAGTAAACTACCAGCCCCTAAAGCGGCTGGCGTTTGTTGCCGGGGCTGGAAGTTTACGTGCGTAGGCCATGCACCTGAGTTATCAAAGCTAACTGGCTTTGATTTCATATGCAATAATCTGAACGGTGCATGGCGGCATTTTCTTGATGATATCTAATCATGATTTTTGAACTGGCCTGGTTAACATATTAATAATTATTCGCTAGGAAATTTTAAATATCAATACAACGGAAAGTTAATTTACAGGGACTTGTATTTCAGTCCTCGATAACATGAACGAATACGATATCAAACGCGGACATTTCGAGAAAATTGAGGGCAATAAACTGGAAATACTGATGAAGGATATTTTCGGAACCGTGAAGAAGAACGGTGAGAAACTCGTATCAAGTTCCGGCGCCCTGGACAATATCACAGCCTGGAGCGATGGGAAAAAAACCCTTTATGTCGATACCAGGATGAACACAAATGTCGATGACAAGACAGCGAGCGATACTATTCGCATGTTCAACCTTTTCCTCGAGAGGGCAACTGGCTTCACTGCAAAAGAAAGAAGGAAGCGAGCATCTAAGGATTCAAAATGAGTGCTCCCCAACGCTAAAACGTGGGGTATCCTAATTGCTTTCATCCTGAATTTCGTGAGTCCTTATCGCCAGATACTCATTCAGGCTGATTCAATAAGTTGATAGTACAGGATATCGAGGGGAGCACTTTAATTAAACTATTTCTCGCCATGGGAATAGCTTGTAAGTGCCCTGTATCCGCAAATCTAAAGATTGCGGTATTAGGGCGAGAACATGTTTAATAATTCAAGCCAATTTTCTGGCCTGGTCCTTCAGGCTTGCCGCAAGCTGAGGACCTATACCTGGCAAAGAATCCAGGTCCCTGAAATCAACTTCAAGGATCTTGCCAACGCTGGTAATTCCAGCATTAAATAATGTTCTGGAACGTTTTCTGCCGACATTTTTCAGGCTTGCCAGCGGTAGAAGTTCCTCTTTAATTCCATACCTCACCCTTGTCACCAGGGGATTGAGCATACCAGTAACCGGACTGCCAAAGAGCCTTGCCAACTCTCGCATTGAATACAGCATCCATTCTGCGCTTTCCACCCTGCTTCTTACGTCTCCGGGGCCAACGCCAAATTTCTCCACAATCTCGTTTTCCGGAGCTTCGGACATCCATTGCATGAGCAGGCTGGCTGTCTTCAATGACGAAAGAAACATCTCAAACTCTTCCGTTGAATCATCCGGGAGGTCCTGAAGGAATGCAGATTTGTTTTCCATGTACAGAGCAGGGATCCAGTCATAATCGTTCTTGCGCAGGTACAGAGGATAAACATCCGGGGTAGAGCAGCAGACCTGGAGCAGGCCCATATCATTCGTTATGACGGTTTCCGAGCGGTCAATAGCATCCTTCATCATTACCGCGGAAAGCGGGTCGATATATAGGTCTGACGTTCGCTTCCCGAACATTGTGGCCTTGAAGTCCTCGTGGTCGATTGTGATGAGCCCGGATTCTTCCAGAAAATTGAGCATATTCTCTATCATGCCTTCGATGGTCCAGATGTCCATCTGATGGGCAAAGAAGCTCTTGTCAATGAATGCCATTAGTCCTTCATGGTTCTTGACATAGTCAGTTGCGATTGCCGCCAGAATATGGCTGCGAAGCGCTGGTTCCGAGCCCAATTTCGAACGAATAGCCTCGGGTTCTCCAAGCAAATAATCCTCCATCAGTCGCACCATGGCACCGCGATTCTTGGCTAAAAGCACCGCTTCCCCGTATGGATCAAACTGCGGGCGACCTGCACGGCCGCACATTTGCTTAATCTCCAGCACCGGAATACGGACATTTCCGAAATTCGAATCAAATCTCGTAGTATCGCGGACCACAACGCGCCTTGCAGGGAGATTGATGCCTGCTGCCAGCGTCGGTGTGGCCACAATGCATTTGAGGAGACGTTCACGAAAGCTCTTTTCAATTAATCGCCTTTGGCCGTCAGTGAGACCGGCATTGTGGAATGCTGAACCACCCTGAACGCATTTTACCAGCCTGACGCCGACGGACGTGGGCTCTTCCTCTGTGAGTTCCACTTTTTCGGCGAGCTCGGACATGCTGGCAAGTTCGTCCTTGTCCAGTACCTTTTTCTGAAGAGTCATGGCAATCTTCTCGGCAACGCTCTCGCTGGATTTTCGCGTATTGACAAAGACAATAATCTGGCCACCATCTTTCACAGTATCACAAACCAAGGATGACATCTCATCACCGTTCTTTTCAATGGCCATCTCGGTACTGTCAGTGAAATGGATTGTATCATCCAGAAATACGCCTTCCTTGAGCGCCACAGGCCGCCAGTCGCTTTTGACGTGTTTTGCTTCGAGCCAGTCGGCGAGTTCGATTGAATTTTTTATGGTGGCGGAAAGCGCGATGAACTGTATGTCAGGGTTCAATTCCTTCAAACGCACCAGGGTGATTTCCATGGTCGGACCCCTGGAAGCGTCATTTATCAGGTGAACCTCGTCAGCAACCACAACACCGATTTCATACATCCAGTCGGAACGGTGCCGCATCAGTGAATCTGCGCGTTCTGAAGTTGCCACAATAATGTCCAGTTTCTGAAGTTCCGGGTCCGGGGCATCAAAATCACCCACAGTTTTCCCAACTTTCAACCCGAGACTCTCGAATTCCTTCAATTCATCATATTTTTCAGATGCCAGCGCCCTCAGTGGCACGATGTACAGTGCTTTCTTGCCCTCCAGAACTTTTTTCAGAATGCCTATGTATGCCACCAGAGATTTACCGCTAGCAGTGGGTATGGCAAGAACGGTATTCTTGCCTTGAAGAACATGTTCAAGCGCCTCTGCCTGGGGGGGATAAAATTCCTGAATGCCTTTTTCATGTATGATTTTGATTATTCTTTCATCAATGTCAAGCTCATTGACCTTCATGGACTTTCATCTACCTTTTCGAAAACTTCTCAACATTCCTCAGATACTGTTCTTCCGACATCTTGCCATCCTTGAAGGCCTTCTCGAGGCGGGCTAACATCTCCTGATTGTCCAAGCCTGGCTTTGGTGATGCTACTTCCGGTTTTGGGGGGGGCTCGGCCACTGGTTCAACCGGATTTTCGCTGGCGCAGAACGGACATGAGGCGCCTTTCTCGATATCAAACTCGCATTTTGGGCAAAGTTCGGTTTCCAGTGTCGAGGGTTCCTCCGCCAAGGATTCTGCAGTTTCGGGTGGTTCTTCGGTTTGTGCTGGCTTGCTGAATTTCCTGACAACCAGAAACACAAGAACCACCATCAGCAGGGCAAGTACGCAAGCCAGTGCATAATACAGCGTATAATCCGGACCAACTCCAACTACCTCAATCTGGAACTGGTCCTGCTCGGAAAGCGTGGATGCCTGATTGCCATAGATATCTGTGGCATTCACGTAGTAATAAATCATGCCGCTTCTGCGTTGGGCCAGTATGGTGAACTCGTAATAATCCCCTTCAATGTAGGTCATCGAGCGCGAAACCCACTGATTTCCACCGACTGCCTTGAAATATAGCACCACGGAATTCACGCCTACGTCATCTGTGACATTGGCCCTGATAAGCACTTTAGTTTGGTTCTCAAGGTGTTGTGGTATGACCGAATTGATTACGGGCGCGTACCTATCGATTATCTGGATTGTAAGAATGGGTGTTGAGTTGAAATTGCCTGATTGGTCCACAGCGGTTATGTTATACTGCACCTGGCCAATTGTGCCTTGAGCCGGAATCTGATGCTTGTAAGTGTTCGGAGTGCTGTTGGCTGCAGGCTGCATTGCGACATTGACGTAGATGCTGGAGTTAATAGCCCGATAGTGCAAGTACACACCCTGGAGCTGGACTTCGTCCGTTACAACAGCCCATATTTCAATGTCTTTGAACACTTCTTCCTCTGTAACCTGGACATGTGAAATTTCAGGCTTAACACCATCCACGACGCTCACATTGAAAAGTTGTGACTGGTTTGTGTAATTGGTCGGGTTCCTGGCGACATTGTTGAAAGTATCGTTTGCCCAGATGTAATAATGAATGAAACCAAGGCTCAATTGCGGAGGTATTGCAGCTTGATAGGTGTCTGTGTCAGTCAAAGTCATCTCAATAGAGTTAATTGGACTTGCGTCCGACACCCCCTGATAATAAAGTCTGGCACTACTAACGTTTCCCCAATAATCGATAATTGTTGCCATTACATTATATGACTGGTCATAGCTGACAGAGCTCTGGCTCGGAAAATGATCTATAGTTGGTGGGTCAGAATCCGCACTGGTCTTGAAGCTGAAGGTAATATCGGATGCAAATGCGTTCCCTGCAAGGTCAGTTGCTGTGCTGGCTATTGTTACTGTGTATCCAATGGTCTGGTCATATTTCAAGGGCATTCTGGGCTCGAATGATACTGCATCTCCGTATGCATTCCATGTACCCTGGTTTCCTTCACAATCACCAATGGTCCAGATTTCGATTCCATTGGTCCAGGAAAGTGCCGCCTCAACCGATACTCTGTCCATGGGCTCCGAGAACCTTATTTGAAATGTTGTAAAAATGGACACGTCGGTTTCCCCATTCGCGGGGGATGTGGACAACACACTGGGCCCCCATAGGTCAGAGAGCACAGTGGTCCGATAACAGATTTTTTCATTCGGAGTCTCGTTTATCTCCCAGGCAATCGAAGTTTGATTGTAATTGTCCACGAAGATTGTATGTGGACCGACAAATCTTCTGCTTGAATTCAGAAGAACATTTTCAGCAAAACTCGCACCGCTATTGTAAGATAAAGCCGCCCAGGTATTGTTCATCTTGGTAGTGGTATTGTATTGGCGCCAACCAACCCATAATGAAGAACCGTCTGGAGCGCCGGTTACTGTTGGAAGCTGGGCATTGGTCGCTATGGTTTGGGCATGTTGGAAATTATCGCTGGAATTCGCATATCTCACTTCCACGCCGAGACCATATTGCCAGACAACGTGCGAAACTCCATTGCCATCAACAAAGATTTGCGGAATCATCTCATCATCGCCACCAAGGGTGACCCCGATATTTTTTCTGAAAGTGACATCGCTGTCAGTTAAGTTGGCATAATAAATATCATCTTTACCGATTCTCGAATCATACCATGTTACCGATATGTCACCGATTGGGCTCATGCCTATTTGTGGACGGAGGCGATTTCTGGAGCAGCTGTCGCTCACCATGGTCGGAGATGAAAATGTCAAGCCATTGTCATTTGAAACAGCGCAGAATATCTGGTTCTCTCCCATGTTATACTGGGTGGATATCCCCCCTGCCGTTACGGCAGAAAGGCCGTTGGAGGACCAGTCAACCGAGTACACGCTGTTCATGTGGCCATTGAGGTTCACCCTCTCGTAACCGTAATAAGAATCGCTCTCCTTGAACCATATCTTCGCCTTGGGGTCCGATGCTCCCGAGACAATCTCGTCACCGATGCTCCAGTCAACCGAATGAACGCCGCCGGTGTGGGTGCTTTTCATCCAGGAGATGTCGTTCGGGTCGGAGACATTCACTATTGCAATCGAACCATTGACCAGGCCGACCGCTATGAACCTGTCGTCGGGGGACCAGGACAGGGCATCGGCGGAGCGACCCATGTTTATCTCATTCACAAGCAATCCGTCGGAGGCATTCCATATCTTGAGCGTGAGCGTGTTGTTTTTGGGAGCCTTGCAGCTGCTGGCCACATAAGTGCCGTTGTGCGAGAATGCAACATCCATGACGGAGTTCGAATGTTGCCGGGTCCAGCTTGAGTAATCCGTGAGGTTCCAAACTGTAAAATTGAAATTCAGGGAGGGAAACCCGGTGGGGATTTTGTTGTCGTACTGGCCGTTGTATGCTGCAGCAATGTGACCGGAATCGGGAGAGAAAGAAACGGCGTTGACGTAATTCTTGGTCAGTATCCCGCCGGTGCTGTTCAACCTGGTAATCTCGCTGAAATCCGTGGTGTTGTAAATCGTGATATTGTAATCGAATGAACCTGTTGCTAGCATGTTTCCGTCAGATGACCAGTTCACTGCCAGGACCTTGTTGGTATGAGATGTGATATTTCTCACGAGCGAGCCGGTGCCCGCGTTCCATATCTTCACCATATTGTCCTCGGAACCTGATGCTATGTACATACCGTTCGGCGAAAATTCCACGTCCCTGACTGCGCCCTGATGGCCGGTTGTTTCCCAGTCCAAGACCAGATCGCCGTTTATCCCCTTCCAGAGACGGATGGTGTTATCTGACCGGTATTCCTCCCAGGCGACTGCAACCCGGTTACCAGCCGCTGCAATGGTGGGATGGGCTTGTGTGCCGTCCTCGAATTTGCTGACATGAACCTCATCAAAGGTCATGCCACTATCATTCGAGCGACCCAGGATTATGTTACCAGTGTCCTGTGAAAGGTCGTTCCATACAATATATAATGAACCGTCAGCGGCAGCTGCATCACAGCTGGCCTGCGTGCCAGCTGCATTATTATTTACACGGGCTGCCGGTGAAAAACTTGTTCCGTTATTTGAAGAATATGATAGCATTATATCCGAATCGGTAATTTTCTCTGCCCATGCCAGATAGATTCGACCATCATCTCCGGCTACAAGGCTCACTGAGTCCTTGACATTGGTATTAGTACGAACCGTGACCGGTGTGGGGGTAAGATCAATGGCTTTTACTCCGGGGGAAACTGTCAAGATGGCAAAGGAACTGGAGATGAGTATCGCCAGAACCAGCAGGATGGATAGTCGTTTCAATCAAATCACCTTTCCTCGCACATATTATTGCAATGTGTATTATATCTTTTGTATTTAATATAGTTTTGTTGGACTTCGCGAATTATCAGACTTGCTATTTGCTATTTGTAAATATCTACAAATACGGTATAATAATCAAAAAACGGACTTGCCAGTATTATAATTGCCGGTTATTATATTATTACCTCAAGCTTTATATATTATAAGCATAATACACCTATGTCGGACAAGCGTATGTCAAAGAATGCACAAAAAAGGTACAAATGAGGATGAAAATATGGAAACCGACAGCGAGAAAGTCACCATAAGGATACCGAGAAGGTATCTCAAGGCCATCGACTTTCTGGTAAGGGCCGACGACTTCCCGTCTAGGTCAGAAGCAATCCGCGCAGCCATCAGGGACATGGTCTATGACCGTATCGAGATGGTACCTGACAAGCTGAGAAAGATACAGGATGCGGAACAGGCCGTTTCACAAGCAGAGGCCCTCGAAAGAGAGCTCATCAAGAGGTAAGGGAAACAGGGATGCCGGGAAACTGGCATAATGGATGCACTAGGCACCTAAGTGGGATGGGACCCCCCCTTACGACTTGATATCACGAAATCACGATTACCTCCCCCCTTTTTTTTTATTTATCTGGCTAGCGTAGGCCAGATAAGTACCCGACGTCCCCGAGTATTTTTCTTTATACCTCGCTCCGCTGGCTCACCCTCCAAAGAAAAATATTCAACAAATAAGAAAATCGGGTTCACCTGCTCGCTCGGTAACTGCAAGTGTGTGAATCTGTTAACTATGTATTCTACATCTAAACTCAGTCTAAATGTCCTTCAGGACTTTGGATGCCAGATAAATTTGGATGCCGATAAAAACAGACGGGGCATGAATGGTTGGAGGGTGCCCAATAATTATTTATAATCACAAGCAGCTAACAGCTTTAGGTGTGGAAATGAAAAAGATGATTCTCAGCGTCATTGTGGCTATTATATTGATTTTGGTATCTGTGATTTCCATAAACTTGCTTTACAAGACGGGGGATTTCTCATCAGGTCTGGAGCCGACAACGGTTTTGGAACTGGTGGATTGCAGTAATGAGTTCTCATTTGAAATGTACAAACAGCTGGCCAAGGATAAAAACCAGGAGAATGTTTTCTTCTCGCCTTACAGCATCACTACGGCATTGGGCATGGCCTATGAGGGGGCAAGAGGCCAGACTGCGGAGGAGATGGGCTATGTCCTGAATTTTCCAGCGGACAATGAGACGCGATGGAACATGATGAAATCCTACCAGGAATATTTCAACGCGGTCAGCGATTCATACAACCTGTCGACTGCCAATTCCTACTGGCTCAGGGAAGGCCAGAATTTAAACGAATTATACAGGAATGCCATCGAATCCTATTATCTGGCGCATGGTGAAGAGCTTGACTTTGCTGGGGACCCGGCCGGCTCGGCGAAGACCATCAATGACTGGGTGGAGCAGCAGACCAATGGAAAAATCAAGGAGTTGATTTCAACCGACAACATAGATTCTTTCACCTACCTTATCCTGACAAATGCCATATACTTCAAATCTGACTGGAAATACCAGTTCAACCCGGACTTGACATTTCTGGAGACATTTCATTTGGAGGACGGTGGAGAGGTCCAAACCGGATTGATGCACATGAAAAACTGGTCCATCGAGTTCAATTACTCTTCGAATGACGATGACCAGTTACTGCAGCTTCCATATAAAGGTGGGGAATTGTCCATGTACATCCTGCTTCCAGAGGAAAACAGCATCTCATCCCTGGAATCCAGGCTGGATTATGAGTATCTGAACACACTGAAAGCCAACATGACCTCGCAAAATCTCAATATTTACATGCCCAGATTCAAATTTGAGCAAACGTATGAGCTTAAAAAGATGCTAAGTGACATGGGAATGGCCGGAGCATTTTCGAACCATGCTGACTTTTCCGGAATGACCGATAGTGTTTCTTTGAAAATTAGCAGTGTAATACATCAATCCTTCGTTGCTGTGAACGAGAATGGAACCGAGGCCGCGGCTGCCACAGCCGTAATAATGAATCCCACCAGCGCTCCCATCCAGCCGATCTTATTCAAAGCGAACCACCCCTTCATCTTCTTCATCCTGCACGAGGAAACCGGCCAGATACTGTTCATGGGGAAGGTCGGCAATCCCAACGCTTGAACGACCACAGGTTTTTTATCTGAACAGATTATCGTGAGGTACATGCCCGAATTCCAGCGACCTTGGACCACCTGCGAACTTAGAAAAAACCGGAGGATATTCTGCACATAGGGGAAGGAAGTGGCATCGCAAACGAAACCCCAGTCAGTTCATTCTCGATTGCAGCATTCGTGTGCAGAAAATCTGGAAAATCATACGAATATTTGGTGCTGAAGAGACACAGCAGACTCTATGACAAAACGTGGCAGATGGTGTCAGGTAAGGTGGAAAAGGGCGAAACTGCATGGCAAACCGCCCTGCGTGAAATTAGAGAGGAAACTGGCATCATGCCGATACGTCTTTTCTCGGCTGACTGTGTTGAAGTGTTCTACGAACACAATCAAAACTGTGTCAATGTCATTCCAGTATTCCTGGCATTCGCGCCAGAGGATTGCGACGTGACATTGAATCCGGAGGAGCACTCCGAGTGCAGATGGGTAACCTTCGACGAGGCAGTTGAAATTTTACACTTCGATGTTCAAAGGAAGAATCTTGCATACATTGAGGAGCACTTCATCCAACGCGAACCAAATCACCTGCTGGAAATAAAAATCTGATAGAGGTGGAACAGGTTGGTCACAATAGGCAACTTTTTTATCATAAGGCACATTGGGCCTTATCATGCCCGAATTCCAGCGACCGCGCGGGACCCGTGATTTCGGCCCCGCGGAGATGGCAAAGCGCCGATATGTCGAAGCAAAGATGCGAGAGACAGCCAGGCTGTTCGGATTTGGGGAAGTTATGACCCCCACGTTCGAGAGCACGGAACTGTTCGTTGCCAGGTCAGGGGAGGGCATAATCGAGGAATTGTACGCCTTTGAGGACAAGGGCAACCGAAAAATCTCGCTTCGGCCGGAATTAACCGCGTCAGTAATGCGATTCTATGTCAACGAGATGCAGAATTTGCCAAAGCCAGTCAAAATATTTTACTTTGGAAACTGCTTCAGGTACGAACGCCCACAGGCCGGCCGCTACAGGGAGTTCTTCCAACTGGGGGCGGAACTTATCGGCGCACCGTCAATCGAGTCTGATGCAGAGGTAATCGCACTGGCGCTGGCCACGTTGAAAAATCTCGGTTTAGAAGATGTTGTGGTGCGAATTGGACACCTCGGAGTTCTCAATAAATTTATTGATGAATTTGGAGTCAAAAAAGACACTCAAATTGAAATTAGACGGATGATAGACAAGCAAGATTTTGAGAGTTTAAATACATTACCAGATGGTGCTACGGCCAATAAAGATGTGAATGATAGGTTAATAAAATTAATTCGTCTTAAAGGGGGTGCGGAAACAATCCAAAAAGCAAGAGAATTAATGGACGGGGGTGACCCATCTCTAGACTATTTGGCAGATTTACTGGACCGTCTGAATGCCTACGGTTTCGACAATTGCCAGGTGGATTTCGGTGTCGCCCGGGGCCTTGACTATTACACTGGCATGGTCTTCGAGATTGACGCGCCGTCCCTGGGTGCGGAAAAGCAGATATGCGGCGGCGGTGCATATACGCTGGCTGACCTTTTCGGCGGTCAGGAAGTGAACTCGACCGGATACGCATTTGGATTTGACAGGATAATGCTCGCCCTTGAGAAATCCGGTGTGGATGTGCCGAGCCAGAACCTTGAAATTTACATTCTCCCAATCTGCGATGAGGCTAAAATTGCAGCCATCAAGATTCTAAGTGAACTCCGGAATGCTGGCATAAGCGCGGACATGGACCTCATGAGCCGTAATATGTCAAAAGCAATGAAATATGCCAACAGCGTCGGAGCCGGAAAGGTTATCATCATAGGAGAAAAGGAGCTGGCTGAGAAATCTGTCACGGTGCGGGACATGAAGACCGGCGAGCAGGCCAGGGTGTTGATTTCTGAGCTTAATGATTATCTTTAAATAACGCATTCAGGTAGTGGTTACATGAGCCAGAGAAAGTTTCTCGTACTGGGAGCAGGCATGATGGGCCGCGCGGTTGTGTTTGACCTCGTGCAGAGCCATGGAAAGGATTGTTTGTCGGTCATCGATGCAAACAAGACCGCTTGCGATTCACTTAGGGACTGGCTCGACATTGAGGCTCATAATCTTGATGCCAAGGACAATGCCATTGACAAGCATATCAACGATTCGGAAGCCATTATCGTGGCATTGCCATACGGTTTTAACCTTGGATTCATGAAGAAAGCGATTTCCGCTGGCGCCCATTTCTGCGATCTGGGCGGTAATGACGATATAGTCAGCAGTCAACTTGCGCTTGATAATGAGGCGAAGAAGGCAGGCGTGCTCTGCTTGCCTGATTGTGGCCTTGCCCCAGGCATGGCCGATGTTCTGGGCGCATACCTGGTGTCACAATTTGAAGCCGTTGAGGAATTGACCATTCGAGTCGGCGGATTGCCTCAACATCCTGTCCCGCCACTGAATTACCAATTGGTGTTCTCCGTTGGCGGGCTAATTAACGAATACAAGGAGAAATGCAAAGTTCTACGAGATGGAAAAATCACACTGGTTGAGCCCATGGACGAGGTTGAAGACCTGGAGTTCGATGGCATTGGAAAGTTGGAGGCCTTTACCACTTCAGGGGGAGCGGCCTGGCTGCCTGAAATTTACCAGGGAAAGATTGATAAGCTGGATTACAAGACTATACGTTATCCGGGCCACGCGGTGATATTTCAATCCATCCTGAAACTGGGGCTTGCAGATGAGAATGAGATTGCCCCGGGTATAACTCCGAGGAAAATCCTTGAAGGCCAGATTGTCAAGACCCTCAGCGGGAACGACGAAGATCTGGTCCTGGTGAGGATTACGGTGACAGGAAATATTGCTGGCCAGAAGGCAACCAAGAACCTGGATATTGTAGAACGGTATGACAGAGAGAACAATATCACTGCCATGATGCGGATGACCGCCTACCCGACTAGCATTATAGCGCAGATGATTGTGGACGGCCGCATCCCTGAAAGAGGCGTGATGACACCGGAAATGTGCGTGCCGGGTGATGACCTTTTAAATGAAATGGCAGGTAGAGAAATCACAGCAAAAGAGTACTGATCATTCACCGACAATCTGGACATGAATTTGCCTGGTTCTCGGTTTCACATCCATCTCTAAGAAAACGATTTGCTGCCATGTGCCGAGCAGCATTTTTCCATTTCTGAAAGGTACGGTTATTCCAGGCCCGAGTATTGCCGCCCGAACATGGGAATGGCCGTTGCCATCCTGCCATCTCAGGTGATGCTGGTATTCCCCATCTCTGGGCGCTAGCCGTTCCATTGCCGCAGGGATATCTTCCAACAGGCCAGGCTCGAATTCCAGGGTTGTTATCGCGCCCGTGGAACCGGCCACGAACACGCTGGCAATGCCATCTTGCAATTTGGATGAGGATATTGCTTTTGTTACCTCGCCAGTAATATCCAGGATATGATTTTCTCCCCTTGTCCTGATTTCAAAATCTGCACCGTGAACTGTCATGGACCTACCTCGTGACCTCGCTCAATGCGATTTTTTCCAGCACAAGTTCCGGGATCCTGGCCTCGCCTTCGGTTTCAATCTCCTCACGGGTGATGCCGAAAATAGCCGGATCCTTGCCTTTTGGCTCAAGGACTGAATCGTCCTGCTCCACTCCCAGGGACTCTAATAAATTTTCAGGAACCTGGCCCACTATTACAACAGCCATTTCCGAAATGCCCTCATGGATGCCTATCTTGCGTATTGCCTCGCTGGTCTGCCTTTCAGCAGCAGCATACAGCATTATCTCCATACCAAGGGTTCTGGACATGGCCCTTCCAGCATCCCATGTTCGGACTGCTTTCTCCGTTGCAGAGACAAGGTGTTCCTGGCCGAATATCCTGTCAGCCCGAAAAAGCTGGATGGTGATTTTATTTTCCTTTTCCAGCACTGTGACCTTTTTCAGAAAATCATCCAAATTTTGGATAATACCCCGAATACCGAAAATAATCATTTCCAATGGTCCTCCTTCTCACTTGCCCGCATCTGATATACATGGATAATGTCCTTCCGGGTAATGAAACCTACGAGCTTGGTGTTATC
>JAUSPR010000206.1 GCA_030655715.1 Thermoplasmata archaeon | reverse complement strand
ATCTTTACCTTCTCGATAAATCCCTGGTTCCCCTCCACCAAATTTCTTCATTGAAATTTCATGGATTTGGATGATTTCATCTGAATCAAGGTATTTTATTTCTTGGCTAGCTTGCGTAATACCTCTCCCCACTCATTCTCTACAAAATCATGGGTGAAAGTATCCTCTTTCTTTTTTTCTTTAGTATCTGGTTTCATGTAACATTCACCTCAATAATGAATACAATCTTCGTAGGTATTTATATCTTTGCCCAATGACACTTGTTGAATACGATTGTGGCACTTTCCAGCATAATATTCGACAATGGCAAAACCCTATCCCCCGCATATTTGGAATCTAGCCCTTAATATCGCTGCATACAACCCAGCTACATCCGGGCAAGCTCCCGGCAGCATGCCCCGCCTGAATTGCGCCATTTTGTAATTGGAGGGCGGGGTAAGCGTTGATGCCGCGCCGTCGCCGCGCCCCCCCCCCCCCCTCCGCGCTGCTCGTGCCCGGTCGGCCGCCCTCCCGGTTGAGGCCTCCTCACCCCACCATCCTCCCGAGGGCAGCGCCACGGGCGGCGGCGGGGTATTAACAATTGTTTCGCCGTGATTTTCTTTTTGCCTCATTTTTGATTCTTCTTCTGTCTTTGTCGCGTTTGAGGCGATTATGAGGCGATTATGAGGCGTTTGAGGCGATTATGAGGCGTTTTCTTCGGTTGTATTTCTCGCTAAGGTGTAATGCGTATCTCTGCCTTCCTCACCATGTCTTAAAAATATCTTGGAGAGCATGAGTGCCGATAGTTCGCGAGATTGCTATCTATCCGGGATTTCAGAAGTATGAATGAGAATGTTCTATATGGCATTTGCTCTTCTCCTTGGCGGCCAGTCTGGGTAGGTCGCTGATGCTCGACCAGCCCGCCCTGGATTTCTCGTCTTTCCGCAATTCAAATGACACAACATCCACTGCCCAGAACTCTTGATTTCGCAATATCTCTGGCTTGGAACCCATCCCAAGTGCGTTCCTGCCGATATCTTTCACGCCGTATAGCATTGACCTTTTGAGAGATTTGCTAAATTTCTTGGATACGTGTTCTACTTTTATGGCTATGACGTCAGCGGTTGAACTGTTGAGCTGTTTATTCGTACATCGTTTTTACTCTTTTACTCTTTCAACATTCAACCTTTCAACTCCTCAATTTCTCTCATTCCGCCACCTCCCAGTGCCCGGCCTTTCGGGAGCCCACACGGATCACAAGCCCCTTATCTTTGAGTTTGTCTATGTTCTTTTTGGTGTTTCTCAGATTTATGCCAAGCAGACCGGACAACTCTTCTGCGGTTATTCCAGGATTTTCTCTCATTATCCCATATATCTTGTATTCATTTTTGGACAATTTGTTTATAGTGTCTTTTATAGTGTCTTTTATAGTGTCTTTTATAGTGTCATCATCAATTGACTTTGATGTTTCCTTTATAGGTTCCTTGTCGGTTTTTTCTCCTGTCTTATCGGTAGTTTTCCCCGAAGTTTTCTGAGTAGTTTCATACATCCCTTCTCTGACCTTACCCAGCGGGAATGTCAGCCTGAATGAATCTATATCTTCCAGCATATCCAGATCTTTATTGGTGAATGTCTTCCACCCGGATATCATCTTGTGAAACACGGAACCGACATTCTCTGCAAGCTTCATGACCCGGAAGGTCCGGGCGACTACGGGGTTACGCGGAAGCGAGAAATCCTCCCTGAGTATGGCCTCCAGTTTTCTGGGGAGGGGGCCAGGGTTGAAGAATTCGATTCTATCATGGAACACCCGTATGCGTGGAACAGCCAGGCTGAAATAATCCGTGTGCATGATAAGGTTCACCAGTGCTTCCCTTATGGCCTGCACATGCGGCTGGTTCTCCACCCTGAATCCGTCCGCGTCCATCTGGAAAGGTATGTCAAGTGATCGGAACAATCTGGTGGATATGGAGAAATAAGTGTCTATGAGGTTTGTCTCCGATGACAGCCTGTAGGAATAACGGGTTGGCCCATCCTCGTATGATGTGCCTGGAATCTCCAGATATTCCACCCTGAAATCTGTGAATATCTTCTGTATCTCATCCTCTGAACCGAAAAGAAGCAAGCCTCCATAGGTCACTCTATTGTTCTTAATGGCACCCAGTTTTTCAAGGAGTTCGGCCGTGCCGAGGAAATTGTATCTGTGCTCTGGTCTGCTCACCCTCAGATAGTTCCTGAATCTGTCCAGAGTGGAAGCATCTAGTGCGTCAATGGATAAGTCGATTTCGATCTCGTCCTTTCTGCTGAAAGATGAATCCCTGTAGAATGAGTCGACCTCCTCCTGCATGGCTCTCTGATCTCCGCTCCCGGTCCTTATGAAGGTGTTAGACGGGGAATTGAAATACACTGGTTTTTCCTTGGGAGAACTCTGGGGTATGTAAAAGGCCAGAACATCTTTGTCTGCAAACTTGTATTTCCTGGATCTGACATTGATCTTCCTGTTGAACTTGGTTCCACGAAGCGTGGTTGTGAAATCCTGCTCTATTTTTTCTGGATTGGAAACACCCGTAATCTCGTATGATTTGCCCTTTTTACAAACTCCGAAGATAAGCCACCCTCCGGCAGTGTTCGAAAATGCGGAAACCGTCTCCCAGGCACTTTTGGGTATTTCTGACCGTGCTTCTTTTACTTCGAAATCCTCCCACTCGATGTCTTCTAATTTGTTGACCAACTCGGATTTTTTCATTCTTTAAACACCTCGGTCATCTCGGGTCCTCTTCGCGATCCTGGTATCGGCCAGGTGGAGCAGTACCCACCCCACATCAAACGTGAACTTCCTGGCGGTCTCGTGCGCTACCATGTGAATACCCCTGTGGAATTGACGCTCGCCATATAAGCCTTCAACATGGAAGTTTATTAAATAGTTGATGGTCGCCCCCCCCCCCCGAGCAGCCCGACAGCGACTGGTCCGGGATAATTCCGTACATTGCCATTCCGCTGATACTGGCGATTATAATAATTGTCATAATTCTTCTTCGGCGCAAGAAGAAGAACAGATAGGCGTTTTCACGGCAGCATGCCCCGCCCTCACCTACATCGGCGTCACCATCTACATCCGGGCATCAGTCTAATCGGCCTAACGGCCACTCTTCCGGGGCCTAACCGCCCCGTTCTTTTCATTTTTTTGTTTCCAGCGCAGCGGCTGGCCGGTGCCCTGGGCCGGGTTTCATCCCGGTTGCGCCTCCTCCCTCGGCATCCTCGCCCGCGCCCCAGCGCGCCCCCGCCCGCACGGTGCCCCAATCGGGCGCGCCTTTTCCGTATTCGGCAAATTAGGAGCTTATCGATTACGGAAAACCATAAATACAAATTCCCGCCTCCACCAAAGCAATGTGGGAACTTCCGATTGCCGTAACTCTCCTCTTCTCGATGGCCATCACTGGTCTGGCTGCACCCTGGTTCATCAGGAAGATGCGGGAGAAGAACCAAACCGTAAAGGACTATTACAAGCCTGACAAGACGCAGCTGGCCAACAACGGCGGGATACTGACGCTGTTCGCGGTATTCACAACGATAATCGTAGTGCCGCTGGTATTCAGAATCTTGTTCAAATTCGAAATGGACTTCCCCAGGGAGTTCACGGAGCTTGATACGGCCATTCTGATGGTGGTATTGCTGTATGCGTTCTATGGCGTGCTGGACGACTATATTGATGTGGGGAGGGCCTCTAAGATCCTGCTGCCGCTGATGTTCGCTTACCCGCTGGTGATTGCGCTGAGCGGCTGGTCGCCCTGGGTTCCATTTGTGGGGGTGACTTCCCTGGAGACCTTTAATATAGGAATTCCGGGACTCGGGATCATCACCGGCTCCATGTTCCTCCGGTACCTCATAATCCCGGTTTACATCATGGTGGTGGCCAACCTGAAGAACATGCATGCCGGTTTCAACGGGCTGCAGTCCGGAAGCGCGCTGATCATACTCTCTTTCATACTTCTGAAATCATTCGTGGACAGCAATCTGGAGAACATGTACACGATAGCCGCGCTAATAGGCGCGCAAGCCGTGTTCTTCTGGCACAACAAGTACCCGTCCAAGATCCTGGAGGGCAACATAGGCTCGCTAGCGGTAGGGGCCGCGATTGGCGCGGCGCTGGTAATCCAGCATTATCTGTTCGCCGGAATAATCATGCTCATGCCGCATATTATCAACTTCCTCATGTACGTGTACTGGCGGGTGATGAACTCGCGCCATCTGGACGAAGAAAAATGGAAAATCCATAAATTCGGAAAGGTTCGGGAGGATGGAACTCTTGAAGTTCCCAATCCGTACACCATGAAGTGGTTGCTGCCGTATTATTTCAGGATGAACGAAAAGCAAGTGGTTTATTCCATGCTCTTGCTGACAATGGCGTTCTGCGTCCTTGGGTTTTTCGTGCCCGGATAAATTGGTTGCGCCCTCCCTCGCCATCCTCCCGATTGCCAGCGTGCCCCCCTCGGCATCCTCAGTTCGGAACCGCGTTCCGATGCAGATAAAACAGGGCGCCACCCCCGGCCGCGCGCCCCCGGCACCCCGCGTCAGTCTCGGAACTTTTTATCGGCATCCAAAACCCTGTAGGGTATTTGGAACGCTGGGACATGGCATGGCTGAACTCAGAATAGAGCTGCAAACCCATCGCCCACACCTGCCTTCGACATTCAAACCCGCACGTCTTTATCCCTTCAGCATGCCCCGCCTGATTTTATCGGCATCCAAATTTATCTCCATCCGAACTCCT
>JAUSPR010000203.1 GCA_030655715.1 Thermoplasmata archaeon | reverse complement strand
AATTTACAATTAACAAATCTACAATCCCATGTGCAAACTTCAGAAAACTGAACTCTTACCTGAATCAAAAATCTATTTTCTCCGCTTAGCCTTGCCGCCCTTAGGTTTCGGCTTCGGGTGCTTGCGCTTTATTTCATCGACCCGCTTGTTCAATGCCGCTTCCAGTTCAGGGCCCATGAATTCGCCGCCATATCTATCGACCCTTACTGCGATGGTAATCTTGGCTGCGAATGCTCGGGCAATCTTTCCCCGTTGCCAGGGCGGTGCTCTGTGGATGATTGGATGCTGAAAAATGACTCCATGTTTCGGAGGTTTGGCATTGTCCTTCAGATGCTTGAAAAGCGCTTTTTCCGCTCCGAGAAGCTGTATGGTGCTGGAAGGAAGAATGGCCAATCGGTCCATTCCGCCGGTGAGGGATATCAACCTTGCGCCGACCAGCGGGCCAGTGAGATGGTTTAAATTAGGTGCGATTTCCTTCATGCGCTGCCCGATGTATTTCTCGATTTCTTGTTTCTCTTTGATAACTATGAGAATATTTGCGGCCAGTGACTGCATGGCTCTGGCATCCGCTTCCGAGACATCCGCGCCCATTGAATCCGCGATTTCCACTTTTCCAGAGTCCAGAATGGCAGTTCTGTCGCCATATTCCGCAATCAATTCAATATACTTTGACTCCGGAACCATGCTGGTAAGTTCGGGAAAATTCAATTCATGCCATTCGTGAAGCCGTTCCGACATCAGATTGGCGATTTTCGTGAGATCGTCTATAGTCCTTATCGCTTGGACGATATGCTCATCCGGTTTGGTGCTGGCCTTGACCTTCTCCCTGCCCTTGGACTGCATGGCCTTTCCGAGAATGGAATTGTCAAATCCAAAATCTTCCGGCCTGATATCGGGCTGTTCGAAATCAAGAACGTCCCCAAGAATGGCAAGCCTCTTCTCCCTGACAATCATGGGTCTGCCGCCGGCAAGTTCTTCTTCCTCGGGCAGAACCTCACCTTTCTCCATTGACAGGAGCCTGCGCGCTATCTCCGCGGGTTCTATTGGAAACAAGCTCTTCTCTATGACTTTGGATTCGTCATCCAGCAAGAACGTGCCGAACCAGGTGGTCACCAGTTTCATGATTCCCTGCAAACCTTCGTCCATTAAAAATCTATTGCAGGTTCTCTCTTTTCAATTCGCCGGGCTTGAATATTCCTGCTTCTGTGATTATGCCAGTGACATATCTCGCGGGCGTCATGTCAAACGCCGGATTGCGGGCAGTGGCCTTTTCCGGGCAAATCAACTCCTTGCCAACATACCGTACCTCATCCTGGCTCCGCTCCTCTATGGGAATGTCCATTCCAGAGGCCAGGGAGAAATCGAACGTGCTCACAGGCGCAGCCGTGTAAAACGGCACGCCGTTCTCCTTGGCGCAAACAGCCTTTTCGTAGGTTCCGATCTTGTTTGCAAAATCTCCGTTTGCGGCAATTCTGTCAGCCCCGACAATTACCATATCAATTTCACCGCGCTGCATGAAATGGCCTGCGGCATTGTCAGGTATTATGTCATGTGGAATTCCTTCCTGGACCAGTTCCCATGAAGTGAGAGCCGCGCCCTGAAGCCTGGGTCGGGTTTCATCCGCGAAAACATGGATCTTTTTTCCGCCCTTGTGGGCGGCTCTTATGGGTGATAGAGCCGTACCATAATCGATTGTTGCCAGGGCTCCGGCATTGCAGTGGGTTAAAATCGTAAATCCGTCCTTGATAAGGCTGTTTCCATGCTCGCCAATCTTGCGGCATTTCTCAGCTATTTGGGTTACATATTTCTCCGCGGCCTCCACCAGATCTCTGCCTTCAGAAGCGGTGGCCAGCATGCTGTCCACACCGTAGAAGAGATCGAATGCAGTTGGCCTGGTTCTCTTGAGCCGCTTAGCAGCCTCAGCAAGGTCCATGTCCGTTATCTGGGCCATTGCCATGCCATATGCTCCAGCCGCGCCAATGCTGGGCGCGCCTCTTACAGTCATATCTTCGATGAATCTGGCGACTTCCTCGACCGTGCTGGCGTCCACGAACTCGAATCTGTGAGGGAGTATTTTCTGGTCTATGAATCTAACTTTACTGCCTTCCATCCACAGCGCCCTGATGTCCAGTTCCTTGCCATTGTGAGTTACTTTCATGCTTTTACCAGCCACTGAATCCCCGTGAATGTATTTGGGGCTTTCGATGACTCAGGATACCAGTAAATTCTGTAGAAAATTATATATCGTCTGGATTGAATGGTGTCCACATGGGCGAACATGTTTCATCGGGGAAAGAGAAAACAATATCTGCCAGCTCGCTTGAGAAATATGGATATTGTCCGTTAAGTTGGTGGCTGAGCCAGAGTCAGCCAGAACCAGAATCGGAAGCTCTTGACACCGGTGAAGTGGCGCATGACAAAGTCGCGCAAGACCTGGGCAGTATCATCCAGGAGGAAAGCCAGGCAAAGATGTTCGAGAGCATAGTCCTGTGGTTCGCTATTGCAGCTACTTTGATTTCCGTGATTGGCGTTTCCCTTGTATTCGAGGTAGGCCAGGACATCGGCATGATAATGGGCGTCATAGCACTGATATGGATTCTGGCAGCATGCTATTTCCTTTACAAGGCCGAGTCAATGCCCAGAGGTTCTTCCAATCTCAAGTACCAGAGAATTATCCTTATTTTTGCGGTTGTAGCGGCAGTCATCGGAGTTAATTCGGTAACATTACTTTCGGATTTTTTCCAGCCAAAGATGGCGCAGATTCTCCAGGCCATATCCCTTGCCTGGCTGGTTGCGGCATGCTATTTTCTCTATCACTCTTTGAAGAGATTCGAGTTGGCGCTGTTCAAGAGACGGAAGCATCAGGTCTCGCAACAGATAACCTATGTTGATTCCAATGACAGGAAACCGAAGCTCTTTGTCTCTGAAAAATATGGACTTTCAGGCAGGCCGGATTATGTATTGCTTGTGGCTGATGAGCACATTCCGGTGGAGATCAAGACAGGCAGAGTTCCGAGAGGGCCATTGTTCTCCCATATCTTGCAGGTTGCGGCATACTGCGTTCTTATCGAGGAGGAGTTCGGGAAGCCGCCGTCACATGGCATACTCAGATATGGCCAGACAGAGAACGAGGTGGAGTACGATGCCGCCCTCAAGGAAATGGTTATATCCAAACTTGTAGAAATGCGCGCGATAATGAAGACCGGAACCGCCCACCGGAACCATAACAAACCAGGTAAGTGCAGGAATTGTTCCAGGAAGTCGGTGTGTCCTGAACGGTTGAATTAATTCCAGGATTTGCCATGCATTGTGCATGACCTACCATGCATTGTGCATGACCTACCATGCACCGTACAGATAAAAACAAGTTTCATCGTGGTCCAGAGGCCTATTGTGGCATTACCATTATTAATTAGATACTATTATCTCCATAATTATGGAAGGTCAGGATACATCAAATGCCGGTCAAGAATCGGTATCATTCGAACCATTGCCACCTCCACCCCCGACTTATGGATGGCAGCCGCCTCCTCACGTCCCACCACCAGGAGGTTGGCCGCGCCCCTACAACCCGTTCATGGAGCTCGTCACAACCATTAAAACCATGTTATGGAGTGTCGGATTTATTACCTTTCTCATCATGCTCTTCATGAGCTTCATAATAGTTCTGGGTATGACTCCGGAGATACAGGACTGGGTTACGACGCCAATTCCGCAGGCAGCAGACCCGTCAATACTGGAACTTCCAATAGAGTATATATTCATAATCACACCGGTGCCCACACTGCTGTTCACAATAAACGGGCCAGCATTCCAGGCCTGGCATTTCATGATTCTCGGAATCCTTGTATGTGCATTCACTTATGCCAATTTTGATATGCTGAAATGCTGGATGTCAAAGAAAGGTCGGGTTTTAGCATCCTTCATTACTCCAGAGAAAGCCACCAGCAGCCTGGAAGGGGTTGCCAAACTTTTTATGGCCAGCATTTTCTTCAGCGTTGCATATTTCATTTTTCTCGCGATGATCAATGTGGAGATGGGCAGTCCAGATTTCGACAGCCTTTCCAGACCGGAATTAATTTACGGATTGTTCAGCGCTTCGGTTTATGAGGAATTTATTTCCAGGGTGCTGCTTGTCGGTGTACCATTGGTTATTGCGGGCTTGATACAGAAACGGGACAAGCCTTTTCTCAAGATATTCGGCGGCGGTCTTGGTCTCACTCCTCTGACACTGGCACTTATCACTTTCTCGTCACTCATGTTCGCGTTCGCGCATGTGGCCTCATGGGATTTCTGGAAGGTACCGCAAGTTCTTATCACCGGATATGCGCTTGGCTGGGCATTCACGAGATATGGTCTTCATGCATCAATTCTCATTCATTTTTCAATCAATCTGAGCTCATCGGTCACCGAGATATGGCCAAACAATGCAGGCGTCGAGATGCTCATGAGCATTTTCATACTCATCTGGATGGTTGCAGGCGCATATTTCTTCATTCATTATCTTATTGAGTTCTTGACAAAGCTAATGCCCAAGAGACTGGTTCTCCAGGCATCGACAGCACCACCACCAGTCATGGGTTATGCACCGCCTCCGCCGCCGCACTGGCAGCAGATGCAATACCAGCCTCCACCTCCTACCAATTGGCAGTATCCGCAGGGAACTGTCCCGCCGCCTCCAAGGGCTTACGATCAACCGCAGCAACCTCCTCCAGCCAGGCCCATAGTCCAGCCGCCGCCCCAGAGGCCGCAGCCCGCCGGATCTGGTGGATTCGTATGTCCGAATTGCAGCAGCACCGGAGCGAGTTATGATGCTGGAAAATTAACATGCATGAAATGCGGTTCTGTTCATGTCAAGGAACAACCAGTTGAAAAGAAGGAAGAAAAACAGCAGATAGAGTTTTGAATTATCTGTCTGCCAGGTTGATAATTTCATGGGCAAATTCACAATGTTCTGGTTAATTACCAAAAACAGATTTTGATTCTAAGTTGCAACGTGAAGGATGAAAGAAACGCTTCTGTGCAAGAGCTATCAAAATAGACCCCGCCCTCACAGGCGGGGCTTCACGGGGGGGGATGGCTGGTATTTTCCTTCGTATCTTTTGTTCGTAATCCGCAATGTGAAAATGCTATCATATGTCAAGGATGAAAGAAAAGCATCAGTGCAAGAGCTATCAAAATAGACCCCGCCCTCACAGGCGGGGCTTCACGAATCATGCAATTGGTATTTGTCACCCAATACGACATTGCTACCAGTACCCCGCCCTTACAGGCGTGGCATGCTGCTGGCATTACAATATTATTTGAAAACAATTGATAATAGAATAAAAAAATAGAAAAAGAGTGATGGTATAGACCATCACTTCTTCATTATCTTCATCCAGCCGCCGCTCTCGTAGACCTGGAGTTTCCTGGCACCCAGTGTTCTCTTGAATTCGTCCCAGTCGATTGTCTCTAAGCGCGGGTTCTTTCCCTTTGTGAACTGAACGCCCTTTGTTCCCTTCACGCGACCCGGTTTCAGACCCTTCCTCTTGGCAATGTCAATTGCCTTATCCACACTTATCGGTTCCATTACCATTTTTTTTCCTCCAATCGTTTTTTCTTCTGCCTGGCTTTTCAGCCAGTTAGAAGCCAGACCTATATGGCTAACATTTGTATTTAAAACTTTCGAATGACTGGCCTTATTATAATGAATTTAACATTTTAATAACCTGCACTTTGAAATCACTCCATTGCGCCCTCGCAAATATCCAATCCCTTCTTGGCTTCGGCATTGCCTGGCTGCAATTCAAGTATCTTTCTGAAGCATTCTGTCGCATCAGTATATTCCTTTGCCTTGAGTGTTGCGTTTGCCAGCGTGAACCATGCAGGAATGAAATCAGGCTTCTGGACAAAAATTTTGGATATGGTGTTTATTGCGCGGTCACGTTCACCCATTTCATACTGGGTCTGCGCAAGAAGGCAGGTGGCCATTTCGTCATAGGGATTGATTTTGAGAGCTTTCCGTAGATTGCTGGCCGCATCTGTGTATCGACCGCTATCGATATATCTCTTCGCCCGGGTAATCAAGCCATGAATATCATTGCTGACATCCTCCGGTTCCTGCTCTTCCCTTTCTTCGATTATTTCCTCTTCGATGCTTCCAAGGTCCTGGGTCCTGGCATATGTCATGCCTCTACCTACTTTCTTGGATTCAACCAGACCTTTTCTCTCCAGACCTTCCAGTGCCCTATCCAGGGCTGGTTTACTCAATTTATTGCCCACTGCATTTTTCAGCAATGTGGATGACTGGTGTTCGTCTGTAACATACTCTTGAGCAAGTCTTTCGTCCTTTGTCAGATGCTCCTCCGGGCGTTCGAATTCATCGCCCATTATCTCGGTGCTGGAGCGAGGTTTCAATATCTCTTTCTGAATTGTCTTCTCCACCTTCACTCTCTCACTTTCGGTTTTTGGAACTTTCTTCTCTGTTCCCTTGGCCTTGATACCTGGTGGTTCTACGAGCTTGGTTTTAAGAACATCCAGTGCCCGTTTTGCCTGTGCAAACTCTGGATTGAGTCTATGCGCTCTTTCCAGGCAAACTATAGCCTTGTCGAACTCTCTCATTCCAATGTAGGCTTTGCCCTTGACATACCATCCCTCGGAGAACAATGGTCTTGATTTGAGCACTTTGTTAAGAAGAGCCAGTGCCTCGTCATAATTCTTGAGATGAATAAGTTCCACCGCCTTGTTGTTCATCGCGGCCATGTAATTCGAGTTGATGTCCAGTGCCTTGTCATAGCACTTCAATGCCTCATCACACCTGTCGAGCTTGGAAAGCAAGTTGCCTTTATTGTTCCAGGTTGTTTCATGTGATGAATTGAGCTTGAGTGCTTTATCGTACCATATGAGTGCATCTTCAAAGTTGTTCAATTTCGCATATGTCATGCCGACATTCGACGTGGCATCAACATGTTTCGGGTCAAGCTCGACAGCCTTCTTATGGCATTTGAGCGCCTCACCATAGTTGCCAGCTACTGCAAGAATCAGTCCTTTATTGTTCCAGGCTATTGGGTTGTCTGGATCAATCTGAAGTGCCTGGTTGTAGGCTTTAATAGCCTCGCCCAGTCTTCCTTTGCGGTAATGCTCGTTTCCCTCGGTGATGAGTTTGGAAACGCTGCCTTTTCTCACACCAGCTACTGCACCCAGAACTCCAAGGAAAATATAACTTCTAACTAATGAAACGCCATTTCTCAACATCATCGTGCATCCACTCTCCAAAGGTCATGCGATTAAGAATATATAAAAATATATTTGAAACTGACGTAAGAGTTCAGTCTTCTGAAGTTTGCTCGGGGGATTGTAGATTTGTTAATTGTAAATTTGTTAATTGTGGCTGGGATAAAGGCGTCCCGTCAATTACCCAATCGAAAATTACCCAATTACCAAATCGCCAATATGCCGCCCCGTCAATTACCAAATTGAAAATTACCCGATTTAAAATAGCCATCCGTCAATT
>JAUSPR010000201.1 GCA_030655715.1 Thermoplasmata archaeon | reverse complement strand
GGTAATATGTTTCAAGTATATAAAATCTTTGATGAATTCATGCTGGCTAACAGAAAATCATAAAAATTAGATGCTTTTGTGTGACATATTACCAATCATTTGGGACTTTAGGGACAATATATATACCTTTAGCCAGAGGGTATTTATAGATTAAATATATACCAAACGAATACCGTTCTCGGAGGGGAGAATAGATTGCGAAGGAACTACATTGCGATACGACCCGATGTACGCGCGTTCGATAATTCAGCGGACATGTTCGGGCACTGCAGAAAATGCGGATGCTCCTTAGTCGTACTTCCGGAAGACAGGAGATACGGTTTCTGCTTTGACTGTCTTGATTTCCTTCAGATTTCCAGAAAGACCGAGATAAGCGAAGGCAGGGCTTTCACGATTAACCATGAGAGCGGGTTTGGCTATCGTTGAACATTATTTTAAAATAAGAAACCAGCAAGAATATTTTCATGAACCAGGAATCCGACTATTCCGTCAAGTATGAACTGCATTGCCATGGCCACGAGTATTATCCCCATAATTCTGGAAAAGGCCAACGTGCCCATTCTTCCGATTCTTTCGAAGAGTTTTTCTCCGTAGAACAGGAGTATGTAGCTTGTGATCATCGTGATGAGTATGGCCGCAAATACCACCATGATGAGCGCCCAGTCTATGGATTCCGCCCTGGCATCGGACATGTAAATCATGACTGTGGTTATTGAGCCCGGGCCTGCGAACATCGGTATTCCCAATGGAACAATGCCGACTGCCTCTCTCTGAAGAGCTTCCTCCTTGTCCCGGTCTGTTACCTTGGTTGTGGGATGACTGCCCTGTAGCATGGAGAAGGCAATTGTGAGCAGCAGTATTCCTCCGGCAATTCTGAATGCTGGTATTGTAATGCTAAACATCTGGAAAATATAATTTCCAATTAGAGCGAATACGGCCAGCACTCCGCCGGCGACCAGGGTTGTTTTCCTGATGACAGCTACCCTCTCAGCCTTGGTATAACCTTCGGTAAGGGCAACGAAGAATGATATGTTGCCTACCGGGTTCACAATGGCGAATATGGCCACCATGACAGTCAGCGCGAAGGCTAGTTCCATGATTCAAGACCAGAAAGCGAGCGGTATTTAACCATTGTGGATAAGAGTTCGACAATTGGCTAAGTGTAAACTGCCAGCCCCTAAAGTGGCTCTTTATAATTTATGAAGCCACATACCCTGCCCTCACAGGCAGGGCTTGAATTGATTTATGCGATTGGTGTTGTCACTTATTTACAATACAATCCCAGTACCCCGGGCTTACACCCGGGGCATGCAGTTAGCCACTGGAATATTCCAGCGGCTAACGTTTGTTGCCAGGGCTGGAAGTTTACATATGTAGGCCATGCACCTGAACTATCAAAGCCGGTTTGCTTTGATTGTATGTGAAATATATTGCACGGTGCATGGCGGTCTATTTTTTGCCAATATTCGTGTCCCCGGTCAATTCATCTCGGGCGTAAACTACCAGCCCCTAAAGTGGCTGGCGTTTGTTGCCAGGGCTGGAAGTTTACGTGTATAGGCCGCATACCTGATTAATCGAATCAAATGATTAATTCGATTTGTTTTGATTGTATAAGCACGGTATGCGGCGGTCTTTCACGATTTTACTGTTCATGCCGATTCATCTCAGCCCTGAAGGACTGAGGGTTCTCGGCATTTGGACAGTAAACGCCAGAGGATTCTTGACCGTTTTACACTCAGTGTTCGCAACCGCCGTCCTTGCTATGGCCGCAAACAACATCATCGCCAGCCTGGCTAAGCTTGCCGTCCAGATAGGCCTGGATTAAGGATTCCACATTTCCGGTCGCGCCGGCAATGACTTGAATTCCTGCCTGCTGGAAGCCCATGAGGGGACGTTGGCCCAGACCGCCCACAATTATGGCCTGTACTCCATTGTTCTTGAGCAGCATTACAGGGGCCATGCATCCGCCCTGGCTGTGCGGGGGGTTTTCCAGAACTGTTGTTCCGGCAATTGACTTTCCTTGAATGTCCACCAGGGTAAAATTATCAGCATGACCAAAGTGGCCAGACATCTCGGATTTCAGACCGCCGGGGGCATTGGTCGGTATCGCTATCTTAATTTTTTCGTCCATTGTTTCACCGCACCTGGGATTCAGCCGGGTGTTAATAAATTATGGATTTGACTCCAGCAGCATGAATGTGATAGGAGGAAGTTGCCTTGTTCCTCCGGCGAGAGATGTCACAGAACTCCCGGGTTCAGCCAGGATTCTTACAGCACCGCATCCCGCAAGTATTGACGCACCCGTGGGCGTGGTCATTTCCATTCCCATGTCCGAACGCTTCCATGGGATGCCGTGTCCCTCCAGAACATGCCTGGTTGCCGGTGTCGGTACTTCCAGGGTTCCGTGGGAAAATTTTACATTTCCACTGCCGACATTCACGTAATCCAGGTATTGAACTTTCTTGATGCCGAGGTCCATCATTCCCGCAGCCATGCCCATGATGTCGATGATTATGTCAGACGCTTCGTGAAGCACTGGCTCATGACCATGAAAGTGCTTGCTGAGCTGCGGGTGCCTGGAATGGACGTGGCCTTCTGCTTCAACAAGAACTTCCAGCACATTGCGGCCGATATCGGACCATGGGGCAGTGATTCCAGTTTTATCAAGGGCTTTGCCGAGGTGATTTCTTGCCTGGCTGGCATGGAGATGACCAGGTAGATTGTCAATATCCACATTGAGCCTGTGGACACAATCGTTGACCGAGTGGGTGACCTTGGTTGGGCCCATGAGATTGCCAGCGATTTCCATGGCTTCGATGACTTTCTTGGAATTCGCGCCAACACCGATTAAACCGGCAGCCATGATGTCTCCGGCAAGGCCGTTTCTCGTGTCAATGACCAAATGCATGTTGCAGGGAAAGACGAATCTCTATTTGAAATATTAGCCAAGATAATAATAAGTAGTGGACATACATCAACCCACAATAGGGTGCTTTCCCAAGTTATTGAGATAAGCACCGCCACAGGCAAGCTGAGGTATGCAATTGGAACCGAGAGAGACACTGGAAACTCTGGCAGAAATCATGGACGAGATGAGCGAGGCATCGAAAATCATGCCCATTATAGTTGAAGGCCTGAAGGACAGAATGGCCCTCAGAAGCCTGGGCGTTAACGGTCATATTGTCATGCTCAATGATGGCGATACCATCCTGGGAACATGCGAGAAACTTGCCAGGGACTGGAGCGCGGTAATCATTTTCACAGATTGGGACCAGAAAGGCGGAGAGCTGTCAAACGCATTGACAGACGCATTCAGGGCTCTTGATGTCAGCTGCGATACAGAATACAGAGCCAGTATCTCAATGTTGGTAAAAAAGGAAATTAAAGATGTGGAGAGCATTCCGGCGCTGGTGCGCAGGTTGAGGCTGTTATCAGGCGGCGGACGCGCGATTTTTTAAGTTGGCCTGAACCACCTGGTTTATGACAACTGCTCAGGATAGATATATTCTCATGACCACACCTCAATCGGAGTAGTAACCAGTCATGCCCCGTCTCCACATTTTACCAAAAATCCTTCACCTCAATCGAGAGGGGGTCAGATCATGCCCCGCCTGTTTTTATCGACATCCAAATTTATTCGGTTTCCAAAGTCTGCGGACATTTGGAACGAGGGGGTGTATTGGACGGTTAGCTGGGTGCTTTTATCGGTATCCAATTTTATCCGGTATCCAAAGTCTGCGGACATTTGGAAACGAGCAACGTGTGGACACGGTAACCAAACCCTGAGGAAATTAGCGAACTACTGAAGTTAGGT
>JAUSPR010000194.1 GCA_030655715.1 Thermoplasmata archaeon | reverse complement strand
GTTTCTTGTTTACTGAATATTTTTCTTTACAGCCCGAGCCAGCGGAGAAAATCTTAAAGAAAAATACTCCAGCGCAGAAATTTGTAAAAGAGAATACCGCAGCGCAGAAAATTATAAAGAAAAATACTCCCGGACGTCTGGCTGTTCAAGGGAACGGTGTATGAAGTTTGAATACATTCATAATGTGAAACCATGCAACGGAAACTATATTATCAACCAAACAAATACTGCTTATGAAAGCATGAACCCTCCGGAAATCTGAAAATGCTTCAACGGTGAATCCAGATGAACAGAGAAGAGATACTTGAAACGATTGTCCGAATGCTCAAGAAGAGCGGAGCATGCAGAATCGCACTTTTTGGCTCATTCAAGCGTGGGGGGGAAAAACCCGGGAGCGATATCGACATCATTGTAGAATTCTCGGAACGGAGAAGCCTCCTCGACATAGTGGGGATAGAACAGGATTTGTCTGATGCCGTAGGAAGAAAGGTTGACCTCCTCACCGAGAAGTCGATAAGCCCTTACCTCATAGACCGGATTAAAAAGGATTCGATGGTGATATTCGGATGAAAAAAGATTCTGTCGTGTATCTCAGACATATAATGGACGCAATAAACCGGGTAGAGAAGTATACCAGAGGAATTTTGTATCAGAATTTCATGGAAAACGACATTGTCCAGGCAGCAGTGATAAGAGAGTTCGAGATAATCGGTGAAGCTGCGAAGAGAATATCTGAAGACATCAGAACAAAGTACCCCGCGATACCATGGAGAAACATGGCAGGAATGAGAGATAAACTCGTACACGATTACATGGGCGTGGATATGGATGCGGTTTGGAATACTGTTGAGAAGGACATTCCCAATCTTAAGAAAACAATTAAGATTGCTATTGAAATGGAAGAGGGCCATTAATTTTCTGCGACTAGCTGTTCAAAGGTAAGAGTTCAGTCTTCTGAAGTTTGCCCCTCGATTGTAAATTTGTTAATTGTAAATTTGATAATTGTTGCTGGGATAAAGCCGTTCCGTCAATTACCCAATTGAAAATTACCCAATTACCAAATCGTCAATACTTCATTTCGCTGAATACTTCCGTTCAAAGGAACAGTCTTTGAGGTTTAACAAAAACACAATTCTGGCACAATCTATTTACACCATGGTTAGCTAATTAACCAAGTAATATGGATGAAGTAGCCCTAGAGAAACTCAGAGACATCATCAAGAAATCGCCTTGCCCGAACGGGTGCAGGTGCTACAAGACCAGGCCAGAGGAGTTGTGCAAGGCTCAGCGCACAGGCCTGGATGTGCTTCTCGAATGCTTGGAGGAAAAATCCGAGGAATGCACCTTTTCCCTTCAATTCGGGCGTACATATTACTGCAAATGTTCTACTAGACTGGAGATTGCCAAGCTGATGGAAGAATAATCAGGAGCTTTCCAGAATCCTTTCCACGGCTTTGGCAAGGCCGTCATCGTCCTTCGCCAAAATGAATTTTAAGCCGACCTTTTCTGCGACCTCCCTGTCGCTCTCGAAATCACCGACGAACCATGAGTTAGGAAAATCAATGTCATAATCCTTGCTGACCTGTTCAAACAGACCGGTTTCCGGCTTCCTGCATTTGCATTTCTCATCTGGCCGGTGCGGACAGTGGTAGATTTTTTCAACCTTGCCGCTGGCTTCCTCTATCTCGAAAAGCATATTGTTGTGTATTACCTCAAGACCTTCAGGGGTCAGCAAACCGCGGTTGATTGCCGATTGATTGGTGATTATGAAAATTAAATATTCAGAATTTGATAAACGGGCAATGGCCTGCTTTGCGCCTTTCAGAAATTCAAATTTATCCCAAGAAGTTACATAACTTCCAATGTTAAGACGGTTAATGACGCCGTCCCTGTCAAGGAAAACCGCCTTAACCAAGCCTGGCCAACTCCTCTTGTTTTATCATGAGCGTGGTGAGATGGTCAACGAGCATGTGAATGTCTTCCGTTTTCTGCATATTGTGGACTGGCACTATCAGACAGAGGTCAACCATATCCTTTATCTTGCCGCCGTCGAAGCCGGTTATGCCTACTGTGACACCGTCATTTTCTCCAGCATACCGGACAGCTCTGAGGACATTTTCCGAATTACCGCTGCCTGAAATGCCGACAATAACGTCGCCGGGCTCGAACAGGTTCTTCAATTGTTCGACGAATATATCTTCATAACATGCGTCATTGCCCCAGGCCAGCATCTGCGGGATATTGTCTGCGAGCGATAGAACCTTGAATCGGGGCGTGCCTTCGACTATTGTACCTTTGGCCAGGTCGCTGGTGAAATGCGATGCCGTTGACGCGCTGCCTCCGTTGCCGCAGAAGAATATTTTTTTGTTGCTTTCTCTGGCATCGAGAAATATCGTGGCCAGCTTGTCGAAGAAATCGGTATTGTTCTGCTTGATTTCCCCAAGTATTCGGATTATGTCGTCCAGGTATTCGTTGATAAATGCTTTTCTGAATTCGTTCATGTTCTCACTCTCAGTTAATTATGCTCGTGCCTTTTTTATCGAAATGGAAGTCCAGCGGGCTCAGGCCCTCGTTGACTAGGGCTTTTGTGACAGCGTTCTGGTGGCTTCTCTCGCAGTATAACATCATATAACCGCCACCGCCTGCCCCGGTGAGCTTGCCGCCAACCGCGCCATTATCCTTGGCCAGTTGGTATGCACGGTCTATCTTTGGATTGGTTATTCCTGCTGCAAGCTTCTTCTTGCTCTGCCAGGCCTCGTCCAGCAATCCACCGAACTCAATCAGGTCTCCTGACTCGATTGCCTTCTTCACTTTGAAAGCCAGCTCCTTTATCGCGTGAAGGGATTCGATTACTTCTCCTTTATCGTCCCTGGTCGAGTTGTCCTGGGATTTGAGAATCATTGATGATTCACGTGTACGACCAGTGAAGAAAAGCATGACATCGCTCTCCAGGCGCACTTTGACCTCCTTGGGAATTTTGATGGGTTCGACTTCAACTGAGCCGTCCTTGCCGAATTGGATGAAATTGATTCCGCCGAACGCACTGGCATACTCGTCCTGCTTGCCGATGGGCATGCCCAGGTCATGGAACTCTATCTTGTAGGCAAGCTCGGCCATCTCCTGCTTTGTGAGCTTCAGTTTCTCAAGCTCGTTGATTATATTGATTATGTTGACAGTGACCGCACCGGACGAACCGAGGCCAGTACCCGGCGGTATCTCCGAGGCCATGAAGAGGTTTAGACCTCTCTGGACATTGAAGTGTTTCAGAACTGCCACAGGAATATCAAGACCCTTGCCCAGTTTCAGGTCGTAAAAATCGCGAACTGTCTGATGAACCTGGAGGTCGGACGAAATGAGTTGAATACGGTCGTCTAGGCGGATCTCAAGAATGGTATAGAAATACTTGTTGATGGCCGCGCTGACAACAACGCCACCGTATTTTTCATAATAAGAAGCGAGGTCTGTTCCCCCGCCGCCAAAACTTATCCTCACGGGTGAGCGGCTAATTAGTGTCATTCAATTCCCTCTTTGCGCGTTCCAGGCCCTCCGGCGTACCCATATCGTAGAACCGCCTGGGCGTCAATAATCCAAAGAGTCGGCCCCTATTTATTAGTTGTGGTAAAATGGATTCTTCGAGCGAGAAAATGCGGCCTGGCGCGAAATCCAATACACTCTTCTGAAACAGGCTGAGACCCGCCTCAAGGCCGGTCATTGAATCCGGCGGGTTTTTCTTGACATAATCCAGTACCCTGCCGTCCGTCGCAAGTCTCACATTATTCGGGGCCAGATGGTCCTTGTTCTGGTAGACGGTTATCACGCCTGCGGCCTTGTTGGATGTCATCAGGTTTTGCAGGCCAGAAAGTTCGATGGGCAGGTAGCTGTCGCCATAGGCCAGGAAGAAAACATCATCCAATAAATGCCTGGCATTGAGCAATGCACCGCCAGTGCCCAGAGGTTCCGGTTCCACGGAATGGGTTATTTCTACGCCGAATTTCTCACCATCCTCGAAATGGGCTTCTATATTCTCGTGAAGGCGGCCTGTGCAAAAAACGAATCTTTTAATTCCCTGGTCTCGAAAATGCTCCACAATTATCTGGAGAAAGGGTTTGCCATGCACCGGAATCATGGGCTTGGGAATGTCGAATGTAAGCGGCATCAGGCGAGTACCCATGCCCCCGCAGATGATGACTGCCTGCTCAACTTTCATGAAACTACCTCTTGTAAACATATGGATTTTCGAGAAGCCAGCGCACGGTTCGACGGATTGTTTCCTCGATGTTGACTGTAGGTTTCCAGCCCAATGCACGGATTTTTCCGGTATCGAGATGAACAAGTGGCGAATCACCTATCCAGCCGCGCTGGCCGCCAGTGAATTTGTATTCCACATCCTTCAGACCCATTTCATCGGTGATGATGTTGGCCACGCTTTTCACGTCTATGAACTCCTCGTGGCCCAGGTTGAATAAATTGGTTTTGGCACTGGCTTTTTCGAAGCCCATGAAGAAGCCGGCCACACAGTCCCCGATGTAAAGGTAGGATTTTCGTGCGGTGCCGTCACCCAGTATTTCCAGTTCTTTCGGGTTCTGTTTGAGCTTCTTTACGAAATCGTAAGTCACACCATGAGGGTGGCGTTCGCCCTGGATGGAAACGAAACGGTACATCCAGGCTTGCATGCCGTATGCCTCGCAAAAGGCCTCGATGAATCCTTCGCAGGCAATTTTTGATGCTCCGTAGAACGAGGTCTGTCCCGGGTGATATGTTTCGGGTGTCGGGAACACATTTGGC
>JAUSPR010000174.1 GCA_030655715.1 Thermoplasmata archaeon | reverse complement strand
ACATGGTATGTTCGGGAAGCCGGAGATGCTGCGATTCATTGCTGGGGAAACAGTACCTCCATTGGAGTTGGCGGACAAGTTGCTGGAAAAGGCAAAGGAATACGGCAACGGGAACCTGCAGGATGATGTGGCGATTGTGATAATTGGAATTGAGGATTTGGAGTGAAATGTAATGGTTGAAATAGAGCAAGTGATCGTTTCCAGCAGTGATGGGATCGAGAAAATAACCGGCGTAGGAGAATTAAATCTCTATATTGTAGAACCGTTTGAACGGGCTCTTTCCAACGCAGTTACCTCGGGGAATGACATTGTCGTTGACTATCGGCAGGCATCATTCATCGATACGGCATTTGTAGCAGCCCTGGTCCCTCCAGCTTTGGCGATGCTTGAGCGGGGCAGGCGTTTGAAGGTGCTGGTGACCGAAGGTGAGTATCCGCAATACGTGCTGAAAACAGTGTGTTTCGGGGATCTGATGGACATTGTGGCTGAAGAAGGCAGTACGATGGCAAAAGAGGTAAAATGATGCTAGCCCGAGATAATATAAGCTCGCGTGCCGTGGTTCACTGGGGCATACGCATAACAGCCATTGTGCCCATCCTGACAGGCGTCTTTTGGGTTGGTGCATGGTTGATTGGGATGGCACCCAGATGGTCGGCGGAGGGAGTCCTTACTGTTAAAGCTAATACTGCCCTACTCATGATTTTTGCAGGCTCAGCGCTTTTGCTGCTTGCAGTAAAAGATGCACTCGGTTGGCGACGCAGGGCAGGAGCATTGTTATCGACACTTATATTTCTGATCGGTTCGTTGACGCTGAGCGAGCATCTGTTTGGCTGGAACCTCGGCATCGACCAACTCCTGGCAAAAGAAGCGCCGGGTGCAATCTCAACCGTCAGCCCGAACCGTATGGGACCTCCCGCATCAGTGTGTAATATCATTATCGGTGCCGCTTTGCTGCTGGTTTCATTTCGGCGGCTGACAGCCGTGCCGTACATGGGGCTTGCCGTTTGCATTATTAATATCATACCGGCTGTAGGTTTTCTCTATAACATCCAACAGTTCTATACTACGCCTCACCTGACTCATATCGCCTGGCCTACCGTCATAGCGCTAATGTGCCTAGGCACTGGGCTGGTTCTCTCACAGCCTCAAAGCAACCCATTGTCAATGCTACTTAATGATAATGCAGGTGGCAGACTCCTTCGTCAGATGCTGCCATTGGTGATCCTCGTTCCCCTGATGCTCGGTTTCCTTCGGGTGATGGGAGAGAATAGGGGGTTGGGAGATATTGGGACCGGAACGGGCTTGCTGGTCATAGCGATAATCCTGGTGTTCTCTGTAATTCTCTGGCGAAGCGCCGGAAAGCTCAGCTATGCGGATGCCGCACATAGGGAGGATGAGGAGGCGCTGGCGAGCTCAGCGCTATTCCCGGAAGAAAATCCCAACCCGGTGCTTCGTATCGGAACAGATGGCCAAATGCTCTATACAAATGCGGCAGCCAGAAAGTTTTTGTCCCATGAAGGATGGATGCCTGGCGTTCCAGTACCTCATGTTCTATCAGTACTAGTCGAGGAGGCGCTGCATAGCAATCAGGTTGGTCAGTTCGACTTTCTTTCACAAGTCGACCGGGTATTCTCATTTTTCTGCGTTCCTATACCGGATAAGCATTATGCAAATCTCTATGGCTGGGATATCACCGACCGTAAGATGGCTGAAGACGCACTAAAGGAGAGTGAAGAGAAGTTTAAGTCGTTAGCCGAGAATATTCCATCCGTTCTTCAGAGATTCGACCGCCAGTTTCGCGTTGTATACCTTAGTCCTAAGGCTGAAGAAGCAACTGGTATCCCTGCTGAATAGTTCATTGGAAAGTGCAATCGCGAAATGGGCATGCCCGAACATCTGGTGGATATGTGGGACGAAGCAATGACCCATGTTTTCGAGACTGCAGAGCCAAGGAATTTAGAGTTCTCAATCAACACCCCACAGGGAAATCGGTCTTTTCTACTTCGTCTGGCTCCGGAGTTCGCCGCGGATAACAAAACGGTGGAATATCTCCTTGGTGTTTCAACTGACATCACCGAACTCAAGAAGGCTGAGGAGGCGCTGCTTGAAGCCGAAGTCCACAAGCGGGACTTCTACCGCAAAACTATCCTTGCTGCTACCGGCGGGAAACTGGAAGTCGTTGAACCGCAGGACATACTTGCGCTCCAGGGAGATCTAATTGAGAAGTGGAGAATTGTCACAGCGGAAGATTACACCTTAACCAGAGAGCAGGCTGTTAAACTTGCCGGGAGTTGCGGATTGGAAGCAGATCTACTTAATGGCTTAACAGCTTGCGCAGGAGAAATGCTTAGCAATGCGCTGAAATACGCGGGAGGTGGGGAGGCGTCTTTATACAGGACGGATAGCAGCATCCTCTTCATCGTCTCCGACACAGGTCCAGGAATCGATTCCGTTAATGTGCCCGATATTGCATTTGTTCGCGGCTATACCACTGCAGGTACAGGAGGTCTGGGTTATAAATTGATTATTGCGTGTGCAGACAAAACCTACCTGGCAACCGGTTCTGGCGGGACAATAGTCGCGGTGGAGATGAGGCTGTCTAAGCTCTCTCCCCTTCAGGGGATAGCACATTCCGATTTATCGGTAGGATTGGGGTGAGGTAATTCTGGTATAAATCAAAATTCCTAAAAATGGAAGAGTGGTATTATTTCAATATGCGTTGGGACAAACGTCCCCGATGCCGGATAACTAACATTCTGAAGTTTCCCTCTGGATAATGTTCCGGGACGTCTGTCCCGGAACATAGGG
>JAUSPR010000171.1 GCA_030655715.1 Thermoplasmata archaeon | reverse complement strand
TTCCAGAATACAGGGGCTGCCATGCCCCTCTCTCGGTTCCGCGCCAATGGACTTGGTCACGACCGCGCCAGCTCCGCCTTCCTTGACAATTCTCAAAAGTGATTCCCCGGTCTGGCCCAGAATGCCGGAAGCCAGCATTGTGGGGTTCTCCATCTTCAATCCAGCGATATCTGTACTTAGGTCCACCATCTTCCCGGGATTAACTGCTCATCTTTTTAAAGCTTGCTATTGCCCTTTAATGGATATCATGCTCGAAAATTATAATGAAAATTGTGAAGAGATGTGAAATGAGGGGCCCTAGTAATACCGAGTCCCAGCCAACCAGGTCCCCAATCACTTCGAATCCCGACCGCTAGCAAACAATCCCCAGAGGGTTCGAATACCGGATAAAAAGGTTTGCCATCTTATCCGGTATTAACCACGTGACCATTTATATTTTGCCATCCCAAACTATTTAATCGCCCGCCCATTATTTCCATCGTAGGGAAAATATGATTGGATTGCTGACAATTCTGATACTGGCATGCTCCATTGTCTCGCTGGGGCTGTTCATTTTCATGATGCGGTTCGCCGTGAAGACAGAAGTCACTGTCACAACTGCCATTCTGGCTCTTATCACTGCCACTGGTCTCTTCTCATGGGCCATGCTTTCAGCGGTCCCGGAGGCGGATATCACTCCTTGGATGAATCTGGCTTATATCTGTGCGATTTTGATGTTCCCGATACTCATCATCCTGTTCATCCAACGCTCTAGCGCTGAATACTTCCTTCTCAGAACCGTCAAAGGCCGGGTAATGGTGTTCGGCCCGCTGTTGGCTGAGATGATTGTTCATTTTCTCTTTCCCGAGGAACTGAAGCGGTTCACAGATTTCATTTTCCTAATAGTCTGGCTGGTTATATCGTTCATGGTCTGGAGCCACCTGTATTCCAGCATGCAGAAATCATCTTCAGACATTCGGAAAAACCAGATTGAGTTCATGCTGACATCGTTCTTTGCGGTTTTGCTATTCAACATTGTCATGCTGTTCGGTCTGTTTCTGCCAGATATAGGAGATTACAGTGCGATTTTCAGTATGGCCATTACAGGTGCCCTGGTGATTACTGTAAGGGGATTGGTCAGATACCAGATGGTCATCGGAAAAGAACTTTTGGTCAGAAACTCGCTCATCATCCTTCTCACTTCGATAATCTGCGTTGGCTGTTTCGTGGTGGCGCAGGTTATAGTTCTCTCTTCAACTGGCTCACTGGACGCGAATCTTCAGATTGCAGTAAGCACGGCCATGCTCATTGTCATTGTGCTGTCAATCAACCTCATCGGTGACATGTCTGCCAAGCTGGTGGAATGGGCATCGCCCCAGCTCAAATGGCAGGAATCGCGTGTCAGGGAGATTTATGTCCTTGGCACGAACGGCCTGGTCATTGCTCATGCTGGGGAGCATGATGAGTTCAGCGAGATAGACAGGGATATGGTCGGCGGAATGCTTACGGCAATTCAGAATTTCGTGCAAGAGGCATTTCATACATCAGAGATGGAGAGCCTCAAAAGCCTGAGCATGGGTAAATTGCGGGTATTAATCGAGGCCAAGGGTAAGGTTGTTGTTGCGGTTCTATTCACAGGTCATGAGGCAAGGGAACTGCGCAAGGGCGTTGTTCGGCTTCTTGACGAGCTGGACAGGAATTACGGTACAATTCTGGCAGAATGGAAAGGCGACAAACGCAGTGTCGCGGCAATCCAGGATTGGTTGGATAAGGTACTCGGGGACATGGCCCGGAATTCCAGGGCTTAGTCCGGTAACCCCCTCTGGGTTTTGTTTGGGGAATCGGGAACTGGGAATGGTAAATCCGAATGTCCCGCAGGAATTCGGATACAGATAAAAGGCTGAAGAGGTCTGTTCCAGTCAACCTGACCGATTCCCGATTCCCCATTCCCCCGCACCTCCAAATGTCCAACACACCCCCTCGTTCCAAATCCACCCTTGTTGCACATCGTTCCAAATCCCCTCCTCTTGTCACACGTAGTTCCAAATGTCCCGGGGGACTTTGGATGGAGATAAAATTGGATGCCGAATAAATTCGGATACCGAATAGACCGGAAAGATATTTACGCTACAACATATTATCACGTCAATATGGAGGAAGTCTTGAAAAAGGTCGTCCTGCTCGGCGACTCAGCGGTTGGCAAGACCAGCCTGATGAACAGGTTCATCCAGAACGCGTTCAGCGATGATTATATTTCAACTGTCGGTGCCAAGGTCTCCAAGAAAATTGTAAAAATTAATCTCAACAACGTGGATTATGCGATTTCATTCATGTTATGGGACATTATCGGAAGCGAGGGCTACAAGTCCACCCAATCAAGACACATTGCCGGGCTAAATGGCGCGATTATCGTGGCAGACCTCTCCAGACCGGAGACAATCAAGAAACTGGAGGAATACTGGATTCCCCTGCTTTCCGAGACAACCGCCGAAATAATGCCCCCTATACTTTTCGTGGGAAACAAGCTGGACCTGGTGGACCAGGCCGCGGCGGACAAGGCGCTCGCAGATTTCCAGAGCCTCGATGCCAGAGTACGTTCGGAAACCGTAATCGAGAGATACAAGATCCTCCAGCCTTACGTTATGACAAGTGCCAAAACCGGCCAGGGCGTCGAGGAAGGTTTCCGCAGCCTTGCTGTCATGATGGTCATGGACCACGAGGGCTATGACCCGTTAACCAGGCAGATGGAGGAAGTTATTGCTGATTCAATTTACGAAGTTGACGAGAGAAAAACAGCAAAATCCGTTCTTGACATGGTCGTGGTTGACTTTCCGTTCGTTGTCCATTCATCCGAAGCCTCCAGGCTGATTCTCCAGGACTGCTTCGGTAAATCTCCGATGTCCAAGGACAAGCCCACACCCAAGGAAATACGGGAAATAATCGACTGCTTGTTGCGCAATGCCAGAGAGAAAGGCGCCTCTGAAGAAGCAATCACCAAATACAAAGCCAAGTGGTTAGAAAAGCTGGAACGCTTTGGATGATTTTAGATGGATTCAGCATGCCCCGCCTGAATTTATTTGACATCCAAGCCCTTCGGGATTTGGAAGGAATATGTGGGGGACATTTGGACGCGTTTGGTTCGACAACCTCCCGCCATCCATCCCTGAATTCAGTTCCAGACAACCAGTTCATGCCTCGCCTGGCATTCTGGAATCAATTTCCTAGGGCGGGGTTGTGACCCGGTTTTCGGAACCGGGTTGGTGACAAATACCGATTACATAAATCCCTTGAAGCCCTGGGTGTAAGCCCAGGGTATGAGGCCTCAAAAACGTTCATCAGGCCTCTGTAATCTAGAATATCTTGCATGGATATCGATTTTTCAACCTTTTGGGTAACCCCGTCTACAACATTTGAAAAGCGTTTTCGCGGGCGGGGGGGTCAGGTACTCGCCTGGCCAATTAATGCCAGATGAAACTCATTACGCAACTCTAGCATAGGAACTATTCTTTCATCCTTGTCATCTGCAAGCGATGTAAAATTGCGATTTGCCAGCAATTCCAGCCAACCCGGCCCACACACCTGTTCCAGCCAACCCAGTCCAAGCACGTCCGAATGTCCCGCAGGACTTTGGATACCGGAAAAAAATACCAGTGCAATTTGTGAAACAAAGGATGAAAGAAACGTCTCAATGCCAGAGATTCTAGATTATGGAGGCCTGGTGAACGTTTGTGAGGCCTCATACCCGGCCCTTACAGACCGGGCTTCAAGGGATTAATGTAATTGGCATTTGTCACCAGGCCGGATCCAAACCCGGCCCACAACCCCGCCCGCCAGCTAATAAATGATACAATTTAGGCGGGGCATGGTGGAGGAGGTCGGAAATAGACGATTCACCGCTTTATCCGGCCAATTCGGTTCCCAAGTACGTCCGAATGCCCCTCAGGACTTTGGATACCGATGAAAAGGGCTTCGGATACCGGGAAATCCAGGCGGGGCATGCTGCTTTTACATTGCCTATCTGCTATCTTCTGCTGTGATATGTTGGCAACTTTTTTCCAGCTAATTTAAATACCCTGCACAGTCATTATGGTTTTGTTAAGTTGAGTGCATAGAATGAACGAATCCGTTAAAAACGGCAGCGACAGCAAGCAGGGCATGGGGGTATTCTCCCTCATCTGGGTAGGCCAATTAATCTCGATTCTCGGCACGTCCATGGTCCGTTTCGGCCTCATGTACTGGGCCTGGCTGGAGACCGGTCAAGCGACCGCACTCGCGCTGATGGGCTTTTTCAGCTTTGCACCGCAACTCTTGTTGCAGCCCTTTGCCGGTGCGCTCGTCGACAGATGGAACCGAAAGATTACGATAATAATCTCCGATTTTATTGCAGGCATGGGTACAATAGCCATACTATTCCTTTACAATGGAAACATGCTGGAGATATGGCATCTTTACATAATAGCCGCGATTGTCGGCGCATTTGCCTCTTTCCAGTTCCCTGCGTTTTCCGCGGCAGTAACAATGATGGTGGACAAAAAGCAGTATTCCAGGGCCGCTTCGATGCTTGGGCTTGCCGGTTCGGTTTCAGAGATATTCGCAGCGCCGATTGCAGCGGTTCTGTTGGTATGGATTGGCCTTTCAGGCATCCTGATGATTGACATTGTCACTTTCAGCTTTGCTCTTACTGTACTGATTGTGGCAAAGATACCCCAGCCTCCGAAAGCCGCAGATATCGGCAAGGGCATGAGAGGCCTATGGCGTGATTCAATGTACGGGTTCAAATACATCTTCAAAAGAAAGCCGCTTCTCGGGTTACAGCTTACTTATTTCAGCTCGAATTTCTTCGGCAATATGGCCTTCATCCTGATGGCGCCGATGATTCTGGCAATCACGTCCAGCGACAAGGTTGCCCTGGCAAATTTCATGGGGGATGCTGGTGTCGGCGGTGTTATAGGTGGAATATTATTGTCTGCCTGGGGTGGGTCCTTGGACAAAAAGATACTGCTGATAATGGGCGGCATTATAATCGAAGGCCTTGTAATGATTTTCTTCGGTATAGTCCTGGGCGTGCCATTGTGGGCTATCATTGGTTTCATTCTTGCATTCTCCGGGCCATTCGTCTGGGGCTCCAGCCAGGGAATTTGGCAATCCAAGGTTGAGCCGAACAAGCAGGGCCGGGTCTTCGGCGCAAGAGGCTTTATCGCCATGTCTGCGGGTGCCGTTGGAATGGTAATCGCCGGGCCGCTGGCAGACAGGGTTTTCGAGCCGGGCATGGCAGGTACAGGATTCCTGGCAAGAACCTTCGGCTGGCTTCTGGGAAATGACATTGGTTCAGGTATGAGGCTGATAATGATAATCTGCGGAATCGGCACACTGGTCACGGCAATCGTGGCCCTTTTAATTCCAAAGATTCGCAACCTGGAGAAAATTGTTCCGGACGCGGACCATCCATCTGTTGTCCTGGAGGATTATAAGGAACGGTTGAATGCAGCATACAGGAAGAGAAAGCTCACTGGTGAGGAGTGCCAGGCCATTTATGACCGGAAAAAAGCCGCCCTCATGCAGCCAAAACCACTGGAAAAGGAATAATCTTTTAACCATCCCGCAGATTACCTCGCGGTGAGAAAATGGAGCTTAGTGTAGTCAAGGTCAAGAACCCGGAAGATTTGAACATCATCATCGGCCAGTCGCATTTTATCAAAACTGCCGAGGACATTTACGAGGCTATGGTGAATTCTGTTCCGGGCATTAAATTCGGCATAGCATTCTGCGAAGCCAGTGTCCACCAGCTTATTCGCGTGGAAGGTACAGATGAGGAACTGAAGAAACTTGCAGCAGAGAACGCACTGGCCATTTCAGCGGGGCACTCATTCTTCATTGTGATGCGCGACGTTTATCCCATAAACGTTCTTGGTGCGATAAAGCAGGTGCCGGAAGTCTGTAATATATTCTGCGCCACTGCCAACCCGGTCGAGGTTATCGTGGCTGAAACCGAGAGTGGCAGGGGAATCATGGGCGTTATTGACGGTAAGAAGCCGAAGGGCATCGAAGGTCCGGAGGATGTCAAGAGCAGGAAGGAACTGCTGAGGAAGTTCGGGTACAAGCGCTGATCAGCTGGATAGAACATAAATGAATGTTTCGCCATTGGTTCCAATTGGTTCGATTATGGTCACGTTCACCGTGACATAATCCCCCACTTTGTAATCGCCGGTTCGGTCTCCCTCGAACATGAATTCGAATCTTACCGGGAGATATTCATACCTGATTTGGTACTTTCCCGTGTAATTCAGGCGGAACCAGGTGTTTGGTTCCGTGATATAAATGGTATCATCTCCTCCAACGGTGTAATTCATCGGGGGGTTGTAATGGACATAACTAATCCTGTCCCTGATAGTGATATTGTCACCAATGTTGTAGGATGTCCAGTTGCAGGGCGCGTCCTCCTGCATTAATATTTGATCACCATCCTTGTCCTGAAGGTCATCGAAGAACTCGTTGACGGTGATGGCATTGCTCTGCTGGCTCGTAAGAAGAACAAAGCATACAGCTATCGTGATGACCGATACAATCGCCATACTTCCGAATATTGCACTCTTCCTTTCCATGCTTTGATGAATTTGCTTCATGCTATTTAAAGAGTCGTTGGGAATTCCCAAGTATCTATTGAATGGCTTTGATCACGGATTTGGCCACTGTCTCCAAATCAGCCTTGCTCAGCGCGGGGTACACCGGCAATGCCAGTACTTCCTTGCATGCTTTTTCAACTTGCGGCAGTTTCCTGGTCCTGTACTTGGCCAGCGGCCCCAGTTCATGTAACCCTTGCGGGTAATACACGCCGCTACCGACGCCCATGTCCGCAAGCTTCTTCTGCACATTGTCCCGATTTTTCACCCTTATCGTGTACTGGTGGTAAACGTGTTTGTAATCTTTCGGTAGGTAAGGTGTGGCAATCCCTGCCTTTCCCAGTTCCTTGTCCAGGTATGCTGCGTTCTTAATTCTGGTCTCGGTCCACTTGGGCAGCTTCTTCAATTGCTCGATGCCGATTGCGCCGCTAATGTCTGTCATTCTGTAATTGTAACCTATCATGACACATTGATATCTGGAAAGCTGGCCCTGATTGCGTATGAGTTTGACCAGTTCCGCGGTCTTATCATCCATGGTTGTAACCGCACCGCCCTCTCCGGTGGTCATGTTCTTTGTCGGATAGAAGCTGAATGCCGATGATATTCCGAATGTTCCGACACCTTTTCCTTTGTACTGAGCTCCATGGGACTGGCATGCGTCCTCGACCATTACCAGGTCATGCTCATCGCAAATTTTCTTGAGTTCTTTGACGTCCGCTGAAAGGCCAAATAAATGCACTGGCATGATCGCCTTTGTCTTCGGTGTTATCATTTTCCTGATATCGTTAGTGTCAATATTGAATGTCTTCGGGTCAATGTCGCAGAAAACCGGTTTTGCACCGCAATGCACGATGCTGGTGGCACTGGCCAGGAAGCTAAATCCAGTGGTTATTACCTCATGACCTCTCTTCACGCCTGCGGCCAGTAGAGCCACATGCACGGCCTGCGTGCCGTTTCCCACTGCCAATGTGTGTTTGGCCCCTATGAACTTGCCGAAACCTTGCTCGAATTCAGCAACTTTCTCTCCCTGTGCCAGCATTCCGGTTTTTATTACATCGAAAGCCGCTTTTGCCTCTTCATCCCCAAGTTGTGGTTTTGCTGCTGGAATCATATTACTTCCTCCTGTGCTCTTCCGGAACCATGCCCACTTTTCTGGCTGGTATTCCTGCGACCATGGTGTAAGGTTCCACGTCCTTCGTGACTACCGCGCCGGCTCCGACCAGCGCCTCCTTTCCTATCCTGACACCAGGCAGGATTGTGGAATTGGCGCCTATTCTCGCACCTTGCTCGACATGCGCTCCCAGGAGTTTTACTTCTCCTCTGCCCATGTATTTGTCATTGGTGAAACAGACCCTCGGGCCGACGAACACATCGTCTTCAATAACAGTGTTTGTCGGAATGTAGACCGCGCTCTGGATTGATACGCGCTCGCCGATAGTGCAATTATCCTCGATGATGGTCAGGGTGCCGACCATGCTCTTGTTTCCGATGGTCGTATCTTCCCTGATGAGCGCATTATGGCCTGTCTGGACATTGTCCCCGAGTGTTGTTTGGCTGTAAATTATAGTGCCGTCGCGGATAATGCAGTTATCACCGATAATCGTGCCTTTCACCTCGTCCAGCTTATTCTCTACCAACAGGGCTTTCTCATGCTTTCCTGGATGACCGATGACCACGCTGTGTCCGAGGAACGTTCCCTTTCCGATCTTGCTTTTTCCATAGACTTCAGGCATATTACTCACCTATCATGATTCTCTTGCCTTCGTTCATTGACCTCAGGGCGGCCTGGCAAACTCTCAATGTTTCTGTTCCATCCCTGCCGTTGATTAATGGCTGGCGATTTTCTGAAATCGCGCCCAAGAAATCTTCTTGCTCGTTTCTCAACGGTTCCTGCTTCTTCAGACTCACATGCCTGATATCGAATTCTATTGGAACGCGATAAAGGTCTGTGGTGTCAACGGTTCCAGAAATCTGGGATGATGAAATGTCAGCGCTCTGCTTCATGTAATCCAGCTCGACATAGTTCTTGAGGCAGGTTATGGATATTCTCCTCACTTTCATGGGAGTTAACCAGTTAGCCTCAACGAATCCCATCATGTCATTCTCGAAATCCAGAAGAATGTTTGCATGATCCTCAAAGGCATCATTCTGGCGTTTTCCGCCGAGTGCGTACACACTCCTTACAGGGCTTTGCGCCAGATACCGGATAACGTCAACATCATGAATGCCCAGGTCCATGAGCACGCCCACGTCGCGTATTCGGCCTGGCATGGTGCTGACCCTCCTGGCCGCAATGGAAACGACATCGCCGAACTGCCCTGCTTCGATAGACTCCCTGGCGAACTTTACCACCGGGTTGTGTCGCTCTATCTGCCCGACTGCCAGCACAAGTCCCTCCTTTTCCGCAGCTGCCACCAGTTCCTCGGCCTCCTCGATATTGAAGCATATGGGCTTCTCCACAAGGACATGTTTTCCTGCCTTGATGGCATTCATGGCAATCTTGAAATGTGTATTGGTGGGCGTGGCCACTGTCACGGCTTCGATGTCAGATTCCAGCATCTTCTTGTAATCCGGGTAATAATCCACTCCAAATCTGTCAGCCAGCGGCTTGGCCACTGATTCCATGGAATCGGCAATGCCCTGGAGCACTCCCATTTCAGAATAAACTCTGGCATGATTTTTGCCCATCGATCCAACGCCAATCACGCCTGTCCTCATGTTATGCTTCATACTTCACCCTCAAATTGCTGGTATTAAAAAAGGTTTGCATCAAAATCGATAATATATGCAAGATTGGACATTCCCATTTTTTCTGCCTCTGCATGAAAGGATATCTCATGATTCGAACCTGGATCCAGTTGGTGGCAAATGCGAGGCATGGGCAGTTGGTAAATCCTTTTCGCAATGGTGTAGTATGGCAATGTTTAAATCGAATAAGTGGTATGCCAACTGTCTTGAAGGGCCCATAGCTTAGACTGGCTGGAGCGCCCGGCTGATAACGTGTTGCCGGAAACGACAACACGAAAGAAACCGGGAGGTCGGGAGTTCAAATCTCCTTGGGCCCACTTTTTTCTTTTATAATTTTCTCCGCCGGCTCGGGCTCCAAAAGAAAAAAGTGGCCAAAATAAGTAAAACTCGCCCTCACCTGCTCGAAAATCCAGCGTGTTAGATAAATCAGCATAGGTGGGCTTTATGATTTTTCTTTCAAATAATCATAGATTGAGGAATCATGTTTTGTCTTATATGCCCAGTATCTGTCACCGTACGAAAAGTGCCACCATTCGAAAGAATAGTTCACAAATCCAGCATTTTCCATAGCATGAATTAGCATAGAACGGTTGTTTCTTGCCAGCAGGCTGATTTCCTGTGAAAATGTATGTGTCTCTTGCATAAAATCGAGATAATTAGTACCCATGTCCAGCTCTTGATTATCTGGTCCGACTATGGTTAAGTCCACAGCTCCGCCTGTAAGGTGTGGAGGAATTATATCAATCCTGGCAACGTATTTGTCCCTCTCTTTTTCCAGTTCATTGATTGGCTTTTCTGGATTGGCTTTCTTCAAATCCTCAAGATACTTCTTGCGCATGAACTCCTGTTTTTCAATTGGCCGAAAAGCTTCCCAGATTTTGAATTTATAACCCTCGGGCAATGATTTATGGGCATCTGCAAGCATTAATGCAGCAGTTCCTCTCAGCATTGGCTCACGGTGAATGTCTGTTTCTCCTAAATGACTAATGTCAATAACAATATCTGGACTGATTTCTCTCAATGGCACAAGGGCCTCGTGATTTTCCCTGACAGAAATTTGTAGTAGGCGGTCAAGCAATTCTTGATGATTCTCAGGTTCCTCAACTACCTCACTCATGAACTTCCGCCCAAATATTCCTTCTTAACAAATTTGCTTGTGAATGCATGTACAAGTGCCCCATAACCCGGTAGGAAGCTGATTTTATCTCCAAGTTTGTACCTTGTATTAGTCAAATCAACAACTATGTGATCGCTACTGCTGGATTCTATGGTGATTGTATTGTCCAGGGGTCTCAGTGACTCAACAATAACATCTTGTCTTCCCAGAGCCAGTATGCCTCGGCGCATGATTCCTTTGTCCTCAAATTCCAGAGTTTCGCCAAAGGCATTTTGTGATATCTTACCGTCTGGGACAGAAGGTTTCTTGTTCACCTCAATGATTTCAGCCTGAAGAACAAATGCGTCTTGGTAAGTTCCTGGAATAGAACACCTGTTTACGGTTTCCAAACCCAACAATATTGCCTCACCTATCCTTAGATTGTTGATTCCGGGTGTGCTAATGCCCTTCAGTAACAATGGGATATTGGCCGAATTGCCGCCGCCCACCATTTTGAATGTGACTCCTGTTCTGGATTCTAGACGTTTTACCAGTTCACCGAAATCAGCCATCTTCTCTTTAGTTGGAATAACTCCACTAAGGCATGCCAGGTTTATTCCTATACCATAGATTTCAATATTCTCAAGCTCCATGGCTGACTCGATGAATGATATTGAGTCCTCAATGTTTATTCCCTCGCGCAGTTCTCCCATTTCCAGCATTATTACAATCTTGTGTTCAGTTCCCAGTCTTTCTGCTTCCTTATCAAGTTCCTTGACCACATCCATTTCTGTATTGAGGGACATGTCAGAAAACCGGACAACCTCCTCTGCCTGGCTCAGCATAGGGGTGCGCAGAAACAGGAACTCGGAATCCACGTCGGCATCCTTCATTCGCCTAATATTCGACATTCTGGAATCGGCGATGGAAACAACTCCGCCATCCAGCATCGCTTTCGCAACCAGGGGATCACCGCAGGTTGCCTTTGTTACACCAGTTACCTCAATGTCAAATTTTGATGCCAGGTCGGTGATGCTTTTGGCATTTTGCCTTATTTTATCAAGGTCAATTAAAATGCGAGGATATTTTGCCATCAGAAAATCTCCATGAAAAAATCAAGAATATAATTGGCTGACTCGATTACCTCGTTGACATTTGAATTCTCGTTGGGCGCGTGAATATTTCCCCCACCAGGTCCAAATATCAGGGTTGGCACTCCAGTCCTGGTGGCAAGAAGGTTGAAGTCACCCACACTGCTGGTTGTGAATGCACATCGCTTTTTCCCCTTTGAATATGGCAGCCTTTCCATGAATTTTTCAATATATTCTGATTTTTCAAAGAGATAGGGTTTGTATTCCATTTCAGAATTAGGGGCAAAGCGCGGGGTAATCTTCACCTTTGATTTCAATCTCAGATTCTTAATTAATAATTTCAATTCCCTGGAAACTGTCTTGATGCTCTCCTCCACAGTAAGCTGTCTGTTAAGAAGAATCTTGCAATAGCTGGGTACAGTGAATGCCTTGTCTCCGCCTTCGATGCTGAGAACACAATAATGGCCCCGCCCCATCTTGATACCGGACATTATGTCGAATTGAGCCAATTGAGATATAAGAATTGAAGCGTCATGAAGTGCATTGATGCCCTGTGACGGGTGGGACGCGTGAGCGGACTTTCCAAAAAACTCAATATCATAAAGTATCCTGCCCTCTGCGCCAATAATCGGCACAGGAAACTTGGATTTGTGAATCTTCTTGTGAGTGTAGCAGAAGTCATTGATTGCCAGTAAGGGTGAGGGCTCAGTAACAATTATCAAGTCATAATCTCTGAAATCGTATTCTCTGAGAAGTGTGTCCGTGCCAAGAGAGAAGGGTGCCTCCTCGCCGAAAACGAAGCTTAGGAACAACTCACCATTTATAGTGTCTTTTCTCTCCATTAATGCAAGAATCGCCGCCAAAGCGGATGCGCAGCCTCCCTTCATATCGGCGGCCCCAAGGCCGTAGATTCTTCCGTCCTCCTCCTCACCCGAATACGCACCGTGGTACCATCCTTCCTTGGAAGAAACAGTATCCAGATGGGCATTCAACAGAATCTTGGGCCCATTCCCATTGCCAATTCTCAAATATAGATTGGAATTATTCTGATTGATAATATATGGGCTCTCGACAGTCTGGGTTTCCACTTTCAGCCCCCGCTCTTCCATGTATTCTCGTATGAAGTCATATATCTCTCTTCCATCATGGCTAGAACTTGGAATTTTTATTAGTTCCTTGAGTAGGTTGATAGTCTCCAGGGACTCTTCTTCGGTTAGTGTTACTCGGGCAATAATTTCAACTCCCTGTGTAGAACATCCTGTAATATTTCTTGGTCAAACCCATTTTCTCATACAGCCTTATGGCTCGTTTATTATCGGTATCAACATGAAGTGAAAAATCCCCGCCAGTAAGTTCAATTGCCTTCTGGATAAGCATAGTGGCTATACCGCGGCCTTTGATGTCCCTCTTGGTTGCGATATATGACAGATGATACTTCGGGAAGAAAACCTCGTACTTGCTTGTTGATAAGATGCAGATGCCGACAAGTTGGTTGCCCCTGTAGGCACAGATTACAAAGCCATTATTGAACGCATCATCAACTGCCTCCCTTATTTCCTCAATGGGGTCGCTGAACTGGATAAGCCAATCATCGAGCTTCTTAAGAAATTCATTATAATTCACTTGGAGTGCGCTCTTCTTTATGTTGCGAATGTCAATATCTACTTTTCCATCATTTAGAATCAGAACATGTTTTCCCTCTTTGATTAACCCAAGCTCAACCTCTTTCATAAAGGCAGCAACTGGGTACGAATTGGGAATTGAAAGCTTGATATCCTCCAGTTCTCTGAATTTCCTGGTGGCTTCTAAAAGGTCAGTATCACTAATACCAATGGCCTTTCCCAACGAATCATGAATTGCATTTATGGCATCCTGGCCATTGAAAGATTCCGTGTTGATTACGTTCTGGTTATACTTTGATTCAGATACGTCTGGCTGGCCCAATTTCATAATATTTTTCACACCAGAACGATAGGTCTCAACAATGGCATTTCCATGGCTGGTGCTTACTGCAATTATCTTAGGCATTTTTGAAATCTCCTCAGAAACCCAAAGATGCTTCAGGCCAAGATTAAGACCGGATATTGATGAACCATTACTAGTCTGGCAGAAGATGGTATCAACATTGGAATCTATTTGTTCATGTATCTCTTCAGCCACATATGAAAAAGCATACATATTGGTCATATTGTTTGCCAAACCAGGATTTGCATCATACCATCCATATTTCTCTGAAACACGTCTGCTTTCGTTCACGCATTCTTCATAGGTCCTGCCAAACGGACGGATTTCTACTTTGTCACTCTCTGTAATTCCTCTGATTATCTTCTTTCTCTTTGGAACATAAAACACACATTTCACATCATAGAACTGGGCCAAATATGCAAGCGATGCACCAACTGTACCCAGCGTGCCCATGGATATGACTGGTTTGCTTCTTGAAAGCGCATCCCTGATTATCAGATATGCCAACCTATCCTCCCTGTGTCCAGAGGGATTGTTGCCTTCCAGTTTTAAATAAATCTCTGAAACCCCAAGTTCTTTTTCCAGGTTCTTTGCTCTAATCAAGGGAGTTCTACCAACTCTTTTCCTAATTACATTATCAAAATTATTCGTATCCACAATTTTCACATCCATCAATAATTGGAGGCATTTGTTTTCACAACATATGTCTGGAGTGTTTTATTGCACTTAGTGCAGTAATATCTCTGTTCGCCATTCTCGTTCTTTCTACCAAGTTTTAATTCTCCACCGCAATGAAAGCATAACATACTGCCACTACCTTGTTTATTCCTTGGCCTACCCCTATATTTCAATCTGCTGGCCATAAAAACTCAATCTCCCTTGATTTCCCGTTCACCATACCAATCAATGAGGTTACGTTCCTTCATTTTGTTGAACAGTGTTTCGGACTTTGCTTTGGATTTTCTGGATATCTTCAATATATGCTTTCCTCTGCCATCGGTTATTTTCATAACTTTCGGGTTGAAGCCAGCATCAATTAATCCTTCCCTAACTATTTCCAAAGAATCAATATCTTTCACACATATCATTACTTCCTTTCCAGTTATATTTTCCATCTATGTCCTCCTATTATTTTTATAAGGAATTTCATCAAACTCAGTAGCACCTTCAAAAATAATCCAATAAAAATCAATCAAATTGTCTTTGATATGGAATTTCAACCGATTGAAAAATGACCTTTTCCAGGATATTACCTCATCTATTGAAAATTGAACATAATCTATCTCATCACTGTTTTTATTATTCAACACTAGCACTGGAGGGGCCATAAACCCTACCGGAGGCGGAGGAACCATTATCACAGCAGATGTTTCTCTAATAAACGAAATTCTTTTGTTTGTCTGATATAAGGTCCCGGTGTTCCAGATAATTAACCGTCTTGTTTTTAATAATCCGAATTTTTTAATAATTCTTACTTCACAGATGACATTTTCATTAGTATGAAGTAATTTCTCATCATTTGATAAAATAATGTTACCCTGATTGTCATATATTACGTTCTTTCCATCTTTGTTACCGATTTTGATTGTTGTTCCTCCGAGTTCTGCTTTGTTATTTGAGTTAGTTGTTTAAATAAAGTTGCTCACTTAAATAATTTTTGGTACAGATAATTACATTGTATGATTTTTCTAAATTAATTAAACCATGTATATTGGACTTGATTGGGTTCAAATTCCTTGGGTCCATACCTCTTTTCTCTAATTTCTTCTATTATTAATCACGTTTCTCCCCATCCAACCGATAATCGTCCGCGCGGACAAACCAGCGATTATTTTCATGTTCCTGTGTAGTCTGTTTGTCGGTTGAAAAAATCATACAAGGTCTATCGCTCTTTTCGGGCAATCTGAGATTGAGACAATAGGT
>JAUSPR010000169.1 GCA_030655715.1 Thermoplasmata archaeon | reverse complement strand
CTGGTCATAAGTCTTTGCAATCTATTTCAGCAGATTAACAAACCGGTCACGATACTTTCTCTTGATGGACGGCGGTAAATATGGATAAAATCTCCTCTGCCAGTCCTCAGGAAGCCGGAAAAAGTCCCCATGCACGATATTCCGGCAATCGGGGCTGCCGCAATGGCATTCCTCCTCGAAGTAGAACAGCCCTTCCAGCTGGTTTATCGAGCTTGCTGCATAATCGTGAGTTAGTTCCTCCCCCGCCTTGATGTCCCTGAAAGCAACCACGTCGTAGATTCCGATTCCGGATTTCAGGCAATAACAATTAGGGTCGCAGGAATGGTTCATGAATGCTGGCAAGTTGTCCTCAATGACATATTTTCCGCGGCCGACATAATGGGCACGGTCGCCATCAAGTTCCTTGTTGGAGTCAATCTCCTTCAGGGTGTAGGTCTTCAGTCCCCTGAGGTCTACGTGGAATAATATTTCGCCTTTCTTCAGGCCGCTGGACGTGAACAATCCCCTGCCTTTTCCCTTTGTCCCGGCAATATAGAATCTCTCCATGCCTATCCCTGCTTGCCGATGCCATCCCTCACTTTCACGGCTATGCCTTTTTTGAAGGCCAGCATTTCTTCCCTGGTCATCATGGCCTGGCCGATGGCACATAGTTCATCCGACTCAGTAACCACTATCACTTCGTCTCTAGGAACTATGCCAGGGTCCGCGTCAATCATGAATCCGCAGAACACGTTCCGTCCCAGGACATTGAACTCTGCTGAATCCGCGTTGACAATCACTCTTAATAGAGGTGAAGGAAATGCCTTCAATAATATCCGGCCTCCCTCGGGTTTTAGAGTGAAAAAGCCGTCACCGGCCCTCATGGAAAGGATATGTTTCCCGTCAACCAGCACATTTCTTATGCGGTCATTGTTCTTTGAAACAACCAATTCTACTTTTCCGTCCAGCAATACCGCTCCTGCGCCTTTTCCGAATTGCAGGTCTGCCACGGCCTTCACCCTTTGCTGGTTTTTATCCGGCATTGGATTAGATTTTGCAGGCAAACCCTCCAGGGTCTCGATGCCAGTCCATTTTCTGAATTCTGATTTGAACATCCCGGCTTCCTTGAACTGTTCAAGAACATTCTCTTTCTCCCTAAGGACGTCCGGCTCAAGAAATTCCGGAACAACTGATTGCGATATTGGGTACATTTCATCCAGCTCGAGCGGCACAGGGCAGAACAGCGAGTCAGCCCAGAAATTCACATCCGCTTTTTCAAGGGCCATCTTCATTGGCTCGGCAAATGTTCTTGAATATGGTTTTGTAGCCTCGGGGAACATTATTTCCATATTGCTGGCCGGCGGTTCATATCTCTCAAGGATGCGCTTCCGTAATCGGGTGACAACTGGCCGGTGATACGATTCCTGTGATGTGTAAAGGTAAGCAAGATTTCTGGAAAGCGGTTCATGTCTCTCAAGCTGGTCATTATGTTTTTTCAGGCATTTCAGACCGTCAAGAAGTGTGGGATGCGCACGGCACCTTGTTTCTGCCAGCTCCCATAATCTGCCTTCGTGAATTGCCTGCTTGATGGTCCTGAATTCCGAGAATGAAACATGGAGATTGTGTAATGCCAGCAATTTCTCCTTTGCAGGGCTGTGCCTCAGTTCATCCGCAGTGTGAGTCGAACATATCTGGCAGTGGCAAGGCAGTTCTCTCAATTCGCTAAGGAATCTTGTGCCATCCGAGAACATCATTCTGCCTTCCCTTGCGAATTTTGCGTATGCGGAAGAGTCAAACATATCGCCGCCCATGAGCACAGCCAGCGAGAAAAGCATGGGATGTCCTGCGCCGAAAAGATGCACCGGTTTTGAAGGGTCGAGATAGGCCTTGGCGCTCAGCACAGCATCAGCCAGGGTGAAGTACATCTGTCTCTCCATCATGGGAACTATTCCGCCGATTGGGTATATATCGCAATCGATCTTCGACATCTCCTTGGCCGCATATTCTCTCAGATCTGGAAATCTGCCTCCTTGGATAGGACCGGCAAGCATCATATTGCCCTTGTTCTCGGCAGACATCTTGGTCCTGGCAATGGTCTCCATGAGGTCGCTCTCGACCTTCTCACGGCCGTCGTCAGGTTCGGAGAACAGGTCAAGCGCGGTTCCGATGTCAGAACCTATCGCTTTCTGAAATTCGATTATCTCAAGAGGTTCAAGCTTTATCTTTCCGTACACATGGGCCTGGAACGTGCCGGAATCGGTCATTATTGGGCCGTCAAAGCCGACCAGATGATGCAATCCCTTCTCAAGGGCGATTTCCCTGAGCTTGTCACTTTTGCGAATGATATAAGAATTAGTAATAATAGCCTGGATGCCGATTTTCTCCCGCATATCGGACGGAGAAACCATGATCTGATTGGGATTGATAACTGGCAGTAATGTAGGCGTCTCAATCTTTCCATGGGCGGTTTCCAGAACGCCTATCCTGGCCAGCCCATCCTTGTCCTTTAACTCGAACATATTACTCTGAATGTGCTGGCCTAATATTAATGCTTCGTCCTCTTTTTTCATTGAGGCCAAGCGGGGTGCAGTTCACTTGAAATAATCCGGCTGGGCCGGATTTTTCAATACCGAATGAGTTCATCCGATTTCATGAATTCTCTGAGAAGTGTAGTGGCATAGCAGCCCTTGGTCAATTTGAAATTGAACTGGATTGCGTCTTGCTGAGCTGTCACAGAGAAATCCTTGTAAGGCGCGAGAATCTCTCTCCTGGTGCCTCTGGACCCGAGTTTCTCATATTCCGAAAGAATGAAGTCCTTGGCATTCACGCCTTCCTGTTCGATTATCTTGGCTTCAATTTCACCCTGCTGGCCTCCTGCAAATTCCGAGTCCATGCCATACAATGTAGTACTGACAAATGCCTTGCCCTGGCCCATGAGCTCGGTTAGCCGAGGAATGTTTCTTGCCTCTGCCCGAATCCAGTTATTGTGATCTGGCAATCCATTTTTATCCATCTTCAGAATCAGGTCTCCTTCCACCGGTTCGTTAATTGGAATTCCTTGTCTTATCCTCTCACTAAGCATCCTGTTGAACAGAAATGACTGGTAGGCATGAATGAACATCATGAGAAGGTTTTGGGGGAGCTGGCCCAATGCTCCGACGAAGTCATCTGGATATTTTACAAGGTGGTTCAGCATCGCTTTCTCGAAGCTCAGTCCCATGGGGAAATTATGAAGCGCGTCAGCAAAATCCCGGTTTTCTGCAAAACTCTTTCTTGCCGCGCTGGCTTCTTCGTTTTCAAACTCGCTTGGATGGCACAAATAGGTCATCACGGCCGTTTCAGGCTCTTTTCTTGTCATATGCTTGCCAATGAGATGAGTTATCGGCCTTACTGCTCCAAATCTCTGGACCCCGAAGTAATTTGGAAATC
>JAUSPR010000044.1 GCA_030655715.1 Thermoplasmata archaeon | reverse complement strand
AGTTCGGAGGTATTTCATCTACTTCAAAATAAGCAACTAATGTGATTTCTCTTGAAACCTCTATAAATTTCAATGTCATCGTCTTTTCAGAATAGTATATTTCTGTAAATGGTAAACTGGTATTAACATTAATTTGAATCGTTTCGCTTTGAAATATCGGAAATAATCCCGGTATGACCATTATTGCAATAATAGCAATAGCACCCAAAGTAGTCCCTGTTCCCACTGCCGTTATTCTCTTCTTAGTCCACATCTTTCTCACCTAGGCGATTTCCCCATCCCTATGTTGATTAAAGAGTGTAAGCGGGAAATAGTAGCATTGAATATAAACGTTTCTTTACTCTGAATTTTTGCACTTTTTTGGCGGCTCGTTCTGTTGTAAGTGTCTTTTTTTTTCGTTTCAAATTTTTTGACACACCGTGCTACTTTTTGATGGCGTCTTCGAAAGGTTCTGGCTGAACATTCAAGCATGAAAATTTTGCAAACGTTCAGTTCAGGGCAATTATTTATAGGCTGAGAATCAGATACATCCCCGTTATGTCAAAAGGATGGCTCTCGGAACAGCGGAACAAAGAGGTGGTTTTCGACTCGATGGCAGGTGATGTGAGCGGCGGCTCCAGCTCGGCGCTGTGCTCGGTTTGCAAGGGTTCGCGGCTGCTCTGCGGCAAGGACAGGTGTCCGGTCGTAACGCGTTACCACGCTCACATGAAGGCCCAGGTCAAATTTTCCGAAAATATGGCAGGTTCCTCGCCTCCGAGCGTGTTCGTGGGCCGCGCCGGATATCCCAAAGTGTACGTCGGACCGATGGTGCCTCCAATCATGGGCGATACCGAGATAATGGACATGCCAGAGGCCTGGCTCGGGAAGTCCATCGACGATATTCTCGGATACAGGATGAACCTTGTCCGGGGCATGCACGCCGTGGACGTTCACAATGTCGAGAACGGCGGCAAAATAGTGGACCAGACCAGGGAGCTGGCAATGGGTCATGGCACTGCCGATACTGAAGCCGTGTTCCTGAGGAAACCGATGGGTCGGTTGACATTCGATGATTCCACCCAGCCTTTCGGGCCTTCAGCGCCTCTCAAGTCATTCGACATCAACACGATAAAAATAGACCAGCGCATTGACAAAGCGTATTCCGATACTGACCTGAAGGCCGCGGAAGCGGTAATCGGCCTCTATGGAAACGGCATAATGCTGTCCAGACTTCAACGCTCTTTCTCGGTCGGGGCGTTCGGAATAGGAAAAAACCGAAAATTCGTGCCCACCAGATGGAGCATTACCGCAATCGACGACATGCTCGGGAAAAATCTCCTCCAGAGAACCAGAGACGCGCCCCTGATTTCGGATTTCGAGGTCTATGAAACAGAACATCTGGACAATCGCTGGGCCGTACTGATGATGCCCTGCAACTGGCGGTATGAACTGATCGAGGCCTGGTATCCCCGAAGTGTGTGGAACCCCTACGGCCAGGGCATTGAAATTATTTCGGACTGGGAGTTCTACAAACCACGCAAGACATACGCTAAAATCGGAGGCTGTTATTACTCGGCCAGGCTGGCAGTTAATGAGAATCTTACTGCCAGGAACAAGCAGGCCGGCGTGGTAATATTCAGAGAGGCGCATGCCGGTTATATCATGCCGGTGGGCGTCTGGAACGTGCGGGAGAATGTGCGTGATGCTGTGAAGAAAGTACCGAAGAAATTCTCGACCCTTTCGGAAGCACTGGCATACATCCAAACCAAGATGGACATACCAATGACCAGATGGATAAGGACAAGCGGAATACTCAAGGACATGCTGTACCAGCGCAGGTTGGAGGACTTCCTGGGCGGACGCGCGGAACCGGAAACGGAGGCAAGAGATGAAAATCACGGAAAAGAAGGCCAGCACAGCCTGCAGCCCATCTAAATTGCCCGGGCTGGATTGGGCGCTGAACCCGTATCGGGGATGCCAGCATGCCTGCGTTTACTGTTATTCTCCGGATATTCTGCATCTGGGAAAAGAAGAGGAATGGGGCAGTGCCGTCGAGGTCAAGAAGAATTTACCGGTCCTACTGGCCAAGGGAAAGAAGAAGATTACCGGGCCAATCGGCCTGGGTACGGTCACCGACCCCTACCAGCCGGTCGAGGATGAGACCTTTCTCACAAGGTTCTGCCTGGAACAGCTTGTCTCCTCATCCGTGTGCATTCAGACCAAAGGGGACATTATTCTCAGGGATTTGGACATACTGAAGCGGATTAAGAACCTGGAAGTGGGCATCACCATAACCACCATGGACCAGGAAACAGCCAGGATACTGGAACCCGGAGCACCGCCCCCCGAGAACCGGATAAAGGCCTTGGCCAAGCTCTCGAAAGAGGGAATTAGGACATGGGTTTTCCTCGGGCCTGTAATACCGGGGATAAATGATTCCTATGACAGCCTGGGCAAAGTGATAAAGGCGGCCAAGGAGGCGGGGGCCGGCAAGATTATCTATGATAAACTGCGCCTGAAGCCCCTGGTCAGGCAAAGAATGGAGAAAAAATTCGGATTATCCAAAGCAAGCAAGATGTTCCAGCTTGCCGAGGACAGGGAGTGGGTGGAACGGGTGTTCATCGATATAGAAGTGCTATGCGATGATGCCGGGCTGGTGGGGGAGAAAGCGTTCTGAATTCTATTTATCAGCCATTATATCCTTCAAGCTCCGATTAAAATAACTGGCATCTACTACCTTAACGCCGTCAATCTGCTCGCAATCGCTCACATACCCGAACCAGTAAACGATAATGCCAGGTCCGAATATTTCGGTGTAAGGATGAATCTGCTTCTTGTTATTGCGCTTGACCTCGTGCGCGCTTCCGAAATTGGCCTTTGACTCGAACCAGTGCACTTTCATGCCGTTTATTTCCACGGGCTCGTTCAGCAGGCAATCCGGTGTTTTCTGATACTCGCCCCGAATTTCATCCTCGGTTCTGTACCCAAGACCGTTTTTGTCCAGCCATTCGCATAGTCTGGCTTCGCCCTTCTTGCCTCTCTGATACTGCACGTCCATTCCTGCCGGCGAGTAGATTATGTCCTCGCGCACCACGTCGATAAACTCTTTTTTTATGCGCTTGTCAGGCGCGGATTTCGGGTCCCGAATATACTTCCAAAATTCTTTCCTGGGCATGCCGTGCTGCTGCATCAGGATTAAGCTTAACAGAACCGGAGGAAATATCTCGTTCCTGGCTATCTGGGCTAATGTTGAACCGGCCTTCCACTGGCTCAGCAGCTTGTGTGCGCGGTTCTTGACCTGGTAGTATCGGCGGGTGGAATCTCTTGTCACTCGCTGGGTGTACAGAATTAAAAGAAGTTCCCTGTTCAGGTTCTTGTCCCTGGCGAGTTTACCTATGTCAGACGGAAAATCTAATCGGTTTACAAGATGGTTATATTCCTGAGTGTTCATCGGTCTCTCTCGTATTTATATAAATCTGGTATATATAATACTTATTTAAATGTATTTCTATTTAAGGATTTTGATGCGGAGTATTTAATAATATCTATACCCCTCTATAAATAGATTGGGGATTGGATCCTTGAAACCCTGTAAACTACCAGCCCCTAAAAGAGCTGGCGTTTGTTGCCAGGGCTGGAAATTTACAAGTGTAGGCCATACACCTGAATTCTCAAAACGTTTTTCGGTATCCGAAGCCCTTCGGGCATTCAGAGAGGCTTTGATTTTATATGTCGAGATATGCACGGTGCATGGCGGTCTTCCACGTTTTTACTGTCTATGTCGATTCATCTCCGGCTTGAAAGCCAGAGTTTTTTCGACATTTTT
>JAUSPR010000151.1 GCA_030655715.1 Thermoplasmata archaeon | reverse complement strand
GGAATGGTTTTGGGGCTGCGGAATTCTGCTTCACTGCCTTTTCCCATGAGATATCCCAGTGGTGCGCAGACCACCTGGTTGTATAATCTACGATCGGCATCATAAACATGATATTCTTCCTCCCTGGCATCACCGTCCATGAATGCGCCTGCAGTTTTCGGAGCCCAGCCTGACTCGCTAGCCTCGTTTCCATGCATGATATTGACAACTCTCAGAAGGAAACGCCGTCCAGAGTCCAGACATTCACCGACCAGCATCTCTCCGAGAAACACGTCCTGGGACCGGTAGGCCCTGAACACTATTTCAGTCACGTCGCGTCCGGTTATTCGCCCGAGGTTCACATCACTCAATATTTCTTCTTCCATTCAATCACCTGCTCATGTCCAGCACATCATGGAAATTCTGGAATGTCATCTGCCATTCTCCCGGGTCCATGCCCTGGCGTATGGCTCTGGAGCGGAGCATGCTCCTCAGGTCTTCGACTTCCGACCTTGATAATGCCACATCATTGTGTACCCTTGCCAGCGGATACGGATAACCGGCATATGTCGGGTCATTGGCATGGTAAGCCAACTTGCCCAGCGCCTCTTCCGGCGTAACCCCTTCGGGAAGGCTCAAATCGATTCTGAAAGTATATTTGGAATGCGGGTGGAGTTTAGCCACATGAATCTGGCCGAATAATTTGGTTCCATAGCCCTTTGCATCAATCGGATAATGCCACAGCGAGTCAGGGAAGATTGAATCGCCGGCCATCTGGACCGCAGGGATAAGCGGTCTTGAATTGTATGTGAGCATGCTCTTTTTACTTATTCCGCACAGGATTATGCCTTTCTCACGTGCCATTGCTACAATTCTAGCCAGCATCTCCCCTATACCCTTAATACCGGCCCAGAGCGCACCATCGAATGCGAGTACGGTACCGGATTGAATGTCGCCTCCCAGTATGTCCTCGACATGCTTCCATTCCAATAATGCCCTTATCCGGCCAAGTGCCTCCTCAAGACCTCTCGGAGTGTCAGGCGGGTCGCCACCCACTGTCTTTGTAAAAAAGATGGAATATGCTTTGGCCAGTTCCCCGGTTGAAAGATGCAGAAGGTGCATTTCCGGCCCTTTACCTGCAATATAATTTCTATCGTTATAAAATGCCTGGCCAACCCTCAGAGCCGCAACTGTGAAAGAACCCGCATCCAGAATCGTTGCGCTGCCGCCGTCCACAGCCAGCATTGGAGAACTTTCTGCTTTCTTGAAAGTTATAAAATTTTCTGAGGAAATACCGCCACCAACCTCGACAACACCGTACTCGGAAAGGGCCTGTGAATCTGGCGGATCACGCAGATCTGTAACTATCTGGCTTATTACATTTTCAAACTCTGTATCGCTCGGTCCCCTTGGCATCCGGGGGAAATCCCGAAGCCATTACTTAAGTGTTGAGGGGGGGTCACCGAAAGAATTATTATCGATTGTAGATTGTGTGATTTTCGATTTAATAATTGACGGATGGCTATTTTAAATCTGGTAATTTTCAATTGGATAATTGACGGAACGGTGTATCGTAGGGAATCCGCCATGCGCCGTGCAGATATTTGCACATGAAATCAAAGCTAAAAAGTTTTGATAGATCAGGTGCATGGCTTACACACGTAAACTTCCAGCCTGGCTAGAAACGCTAGCCACGTTAAGGGCTGGTAGTTTGCGCAACAATTAACAAATTTACAATCAATATATCTACAATTTAGGAGCAAACTTCAGAATACTGAACTCTTACGTGTAAATGAACCACAAATTTACTTTTAGTCAATATTTGGAGTAATATCCCAATACGCTAAGAAAACAGAAATGCTCCCGGCGGAATTCGAATCCGCGTCGAAGCCTCGAGAGGGCTTCATGATTGGCCACTACACTACGGGAGCGGTATGATATGGTTGCCCGTGTATTGACGAGAATTATATAACGATTGTCATTGAATTAGGTCTGATTTGGGTTATATGTTCCTCTTCTTCTTCCTTTTCGATTTTTGCATCTCTTCCTGCTGCCTGGGAACTTCCTTCTTAACGGGCGGTTCACTGTCAGTCGATTTTTTCCTGAAAAAGAAGAAGCCGGATAAAGCCACCAGGATTCCGCCCACGATCAACGCTATGCCGAGGTAGAATCCCCAGGGGGACGGCGTACCGAGGATGTATATTCTTATAGTTAACGGGGTCATTGAATTTCCCAGGGCATCTGTGGCATAGTAAGTGACATTTGTATCGTCTTGAATCACCAGGGGTTGTGAGTACTCTTCCCATGTCACTCCGCCATCGAGACTGTAATTTATTATGCTGCCCCCGACTCCTGAATCGTTGGCATGAAGTTCAAGCTTGCCGCCTTTGTTCATGTGAATGGTATCTCCCGAGGTGCCGGTGACTGTGACCACGGGCGGCGTGTTGTCAACAATGACTACGAGAGAAATCTCTGTGGATTCATGACCTAGGTTATCGGCAGCCCTGGCAGCTATTGTGTGCTGGCCTTCCATTGATATGGTCAATGGTCCAAAATAATTTGTCCAGACATCCCATTCTGTCTTGTATTCTGAATAGGATATCTCCGAGATGTCAGAAAAGCTAATCGAGATGGGCGTCGAGGCGCTGATATACGTTGAACCGGAATTCAGAAATTGCGGAGTGCCGGGTGTGATTTGAATTTCCGGTGCATCATTGTCTATGGAAATGGTGACAGATCTTTCTGGCTCTCGGTTGCCCAGATTATCAACAGAATAGTAAAAAATTGTCTGAAGCCCCATGCCGGGCATGGTAAATGGCGTTGTGAACACGCTTTCAGGGTCATTGTTGATTGCATAGCGGATCTCTGCCACACCGGAGCCTAAATCCGAGGATGTGAAAGTCACCTGGGTATCGGATTCTATGAACTGGTAGTCACCGGAATAATGGGTTCCTATGAAGTTGAGTACCGTGGTCGGGATGGTATTGTCCAGGTGAACAGTGGCCAATTTTTGGATTTCACCTGTGCAATTGTAGTAAAGAGTGTGGGCACTTTCATCAAGGTCCATTGGCAGGGCTGGTGTACCACTTGCCGATTCTGTAATAATTTCAGCGTGGAAAGGCTCAGTGTATTTGACGACTGGGTTCGTGTCCCATCTGTACCAAATATCTGACGCTTCCGAGGCTGTAAGGGTAAAAGTTGTGAGGCTGTTTACATAAATTCCGTACTCGGGCCCGGATAAACTCAGTGCTGCGACAGGTGCGGCAGTGGCATTCGGAATGCTCAGCGTTCCGAATATCAGTAGTGCCAGCATTATCAAAGGCAACAATCTCATGATATTTTTTGGACTTTCCATTGTTCATTCTCCTTAACCTTGTCAATAATTATTGATATAAAATTGTTTCATCTGAACGTAAGTATTCAGCGAAATG
>JAUSPR010000116.1 GCA_030655715.1 Thermoplasmata archaeon | reverse complement strand
AATAGACCGCCATGCACCGTGCAATATATTTCACATACAATCAAAGCAAACCGGCTTTGATAGTTCAGGTGCATGGCCTACATATGTAAACTTCCAGCCTTGGCAACAAACGCCAGCTTCTTTACGGGCTGGTAGTTTACTCATCCAGCATCCTGAAATTCGCATTCAGCTTCATCAGATACTTCTTGAACGACATTCTTTCGGCGCGGGTCAACTCGCATTCGATAATGATGCTGGCTTTATCGCCGAGCGTGTCCATTTCTACAATGTTGAACTTGGAAGGCGTCTTTTTCAGAAGTTCCTGGATTTCCGGAATTGCAACCACGTCCAGGGTTACCTTGAACTTGTAATGCCTCCGGCCCTTCAGGCCAAGTGTTCTCTCGACCTGACCCAGTAGAATCAGGGAGATAACCACCAGCAGGGTGACGATAATCGCGAAAAGGGGCATTCCCAGTCCGATGGTCATTCCGATTGCGGCGGACGTCCAGATTGCGGCTGCGCTTGTTAAACCGCTAATTCTCCCCCTGGCAAACATGATTGTTCCAGCGCCGAGGAATCCAACGCCAGTGACTATCTGGGCTGCCACCCTGAGCGGGTCTGCGTTCCCGGTCCACTGCTCGGTGAAATAGATGCTGACCATGGTGAAAAGCGTGGCTCCGACCGATATGAGCATGTAAGTCCGCATTCCTGCTGGCTTGTCCCTCAGCTCCCTCTCGAGACCTATGAGGCTTCCGCAGAATATGGAAAGCAGGATTTTCGGCAGGAAATCGTATAACATAATGTCCATGTCTAGCAAGATTCACCTTAAAGCAGCATGAGGGGGCTTGTATTTATATCTTTCGTGGATGATAAAATTTCATAAATATGCATCAGGACTTGGGTTTTTTAAACCTGTCCAGCAATGTCCTTTTGTACATGTTCAGGCGCCCGCTGAGCTTCATAAGCCTAACTTCCACTTTCGGGTACTTTCCCGGATTGTCCAGCACGTGGTAGGAGAATGCCATCAATCCGCTGAGTGTGGTCAATCCCACGAGGGCATAAAATGGCCATCTGGGTATGGGTACCCTTACAGAGAAAGCGGAGTCAGGAATTATTCCGTCATATCCCAATTCCGCCAGGTAGGTCTGGTTTATTTCGCCGGCGCCTGTCTGGCCCGATTTGAGAAGTTCCCACTGGACATCGGAGAAGAACCCCCTCGAAGCCATGGTGTAATTTATACCTGCATAGCTAAAAGCCAGCATGAATCTCACAAAATAAGAGCTCTGGGAGAAATAGGAGCCGTGCGGCGTGTTCTTGCTGGTTCGTATGGTGAATTCCACTGGCACTGAACCGCCAGATGGTATATCTCCACAAACAGCTGTCAAGTTGGTGGTTTCGGACTCCAGTATTATTGGTGGATTGGTGATATTGACCACCATTTCCGTCTCTGAAAGCGTGGCATATCTGTAAATCGAAATGTCCAGAACAACATTTTCCATATTGCTGGTAAGGCTTATCGGGTCAGGGTTTCGCACGGCCAGCGAGAAAACGCCGTCATGGCCCGGAACAATCGATGGCGTGCTGAAATCGCCCAGCATCTGGTTGACAAATCGCGGTTCGTCCACTGACTGGGCCTGGACCAGGGGGGCAAGTAATGCCAGTGCCAATGCCAGGGTTATCAGCGTTCCGAACCTCATTGATGCCAAGAAACCTGAGAGTGGTAAAAAGGTTTTGCATTGAAATTGCCGAAGCTATGCAGCCAGGTCAGTACAGCGAAACCAAGCTAATATAAGTGCCAATGTAGCGAATGGTTCGTCGGAGACCGCCCTGTGCCGTGATTTTTTAGCAAATGAAATCAAAGACTCTCCAAATGTCCAAAGGACTTTGGATATCGGAGAAAAGCACATGGCCTATGCACATAAACTTCCAGCCTCGTATTGGATGTCAGTTCATGAATTCAAAAGCAAGTTATTGTGAGAACCAGGTGAGCGGATTATACGTGGAAGACCGCCATGCACCGTAAAATTATGGGCACATAAAATCAAAGCTAATTGGCTTTGATAACTCAGGTGCTTGGCCTACGCACGTAAATTTCCAACCGTAATAAACAAATAGAATTGCAAGGCTGGTAGTTTATGGATACTCGCTTTCCTTAAACATCATCGCGCCCAGAACCAGGAAGGCGATGGTCACGCCGGCCAGTACCGCAATCGAGGCCCCGACCGAAGTGCCATCATAAATGCCGATTGAGCCCCATTCCAGCCAACCGGATGCAATCGACCGGACAAAATGCTTGATCGTGTAATGGCTTATGGCCCCTGGTATTGAGCCGATAAATGACTCCCAGATGAAGGCATAGAACAGCCCAAAATAGACAGGTTTTTTCAGGAACACGCCCGAAGCCAGGAACAGCGCGGAATAGGCCAGCGCGCCGATGACCGACACCAGGCACATCGAGCCGAGAATAGTCAGGGAATCGCCGTCCATGCCTTGCTGCGCAAAGAAAGACACCCAGCCTACTAAATTTATTACCAACATGATGAGGGATAGCGCGGCAGCCAGCGAGAAATAATATCCCAGATAAGCAATCCGCCTGTCCAGGGGTGCGGTTATGACCTGGGTGATGCTCCTGTCCTCTATCTCGTTCCTGATGAGCGATGTACCGTAAATCATGGTTATTATCGGCATGATGAACGAAAGAATCAGAACGTCCATCAACGTTGTCCCGTCATTCAGGGCGTCGTCAAGCTGGCTACCGGCATAGCCCATTATGACGCCCACAAGCAATGCTATCAGAAGGGTGATGACCCAGCGCCTGTTGAACAGTATTTTTCTCGTGGAATACTTGAATATTGCCAGCACCGGTGAGATAATTTTATTCAATTCCATTTCACCACCCCACCAGATACTTGAAAACAGACTCAAGGTTGTCGTCCTGGCTGTACATTCTTTCCACACTGGCCATTGATTTTTCAACCAGGTCAGGCATCGAATCAAAGAACTCCTCGGGTGCGGTAACTTTCACGGTGATGCTGTTTCGGTTGTTGTTGTAGCCGACCGAGTAAGTATAGCTCTTGTCCAGTAGGGCCTTTGCCAGTTCTGGCATGTTCTTCCCCTCAATGATGATATTATGCGGATACTGGCTTATCAAATTCCGAATTTCGGATATCACGCCCGTGGCAACTGCCCGGCCCTTGTAGATCAGGACGATGTTGTGCGTCATGCGCTCAATCTCATGCAATACATGGGAGCTGACTATGATGGTATGGCCATAATTCCGGTTCAGGGTTTTGATCAGCTCAATTATGTCCCTTCTGGAAATCGGATCGAGACCACTTAGCGGTTCGTCCAGCAGCAGAAGTTTCGGGTTGTGGAGTAGCGCGCCAGCAATCTTCAGGCGCTGTTTCATGCCCTTGCTGTAACCGCCCATTTTCCGATTCATGTCCTTGGTCATCCTGACTATGCCAGCAACTTCTTTTATTCGCTTATCAAGGCCAGTTTTTTCCATTGCCTGGAGGCCTCCGATGTATTCAAGATACTGCTGGCCGGTCATGTCCAGCGGTAGAAATTCATAATCAGGGCAGAATCCGATTGCACCCAGTTGCCTCCAGTTCCCCCAGGGTTTCTGGCCAAGAACGGAAAGTTCGCCGGCGTTTGACTTGATTGTGCCTGTGACCAGTTTGAAGAATGTGCTCTTTCCAGCCCCGTTCGGGCCTACGATGCCGGTTATCCCTTCAAGGATTGTGACGTTAAGGCCGTTGAGGCCTATGACATCGCCGTACCATTTGGAAAGGAAGCTGGCCTGGATTACTGGCGGGTTCAGCTCCGAGCCGGAGGATGCTACAGAAGCCATTACTTGCCCTCCGCTTTCTGTTTCACCCTGAGATAGACCAGTGCCATCGGGATTATAATAAAGGCTGCAAAAACCGCTGCCAGTATGCCCTCGTTGATAGATTGTGGAATCCCTATGCCGAATATCCAGTCATAGAAATACTCAAGCATGCTTCCCGGGCTGACCAGGTTCCAGTTCGCATCGAACTCGGAGAAGATTCCGCCGATTATGGTCATCACCATGAACGTCATGAACGTGCCTATGGCCGCATGTGATTTTCTTTTGGTCAGCGAGGATATGAAAACGCTAAATGGAATGAGAAAAATCGTGGTCACGAATGCCGCGACGACCGTGAGGGCCAGTATGCCCAGGCCGGGGAGATAATCAGAACCGGACTGTGTGCCCAGGATGGCAATGGCCATGATTATCGGTGGGAAGAAGCAGAACAATGCCAGTGTGAGAAATATACCACCCAGCTTTCCGGCCAGGTAGCTTTCGGTCTTTATTGCCCTGGAAAAATAGAGCACAAAAGAATTGCTTCTCAGATCCTCTGATATGGAATCGGAGCATACTAAGGATGCCAGTAAAACCGTGAACATGAAGAGCAGGCCGCTCCCGAGCTCGGTGGACATTGTGATGCCATCAAGTTCCGTATGCGGCATGAGTGCATTAAATATTATCGGAAATGCAAAAACACCGATATACCCGAGCACCAGCAGGAGAATGAACCATTTTGACCTGAGCTGTGTCCTGAAAAGCGTCTTGGCTATGACCAGAATTCTGTCATGTCTGGCAGTGAGCTTGCCTGTCCAGGGCTTGTATCCTATCGGATCAATGCCCATTACTGGTCACCTCCCTTATTCTCCATGGCGCCAACGAAAACGTCTTCCAGGCTTGCCTTGTGCGGGTAATACGCTCGCAACTGGACATTATTCTCCTTGCTGAGCCGGAAGATTGGCGTTCCGTCGCCCTGGTTCAGAATGATAATCGAGGTCTGGCCGCTCTCCGGTGTTATCGATCGGACTTCATACACATCCCCCAGCACCTTCAGGAATTTTTCCATATCTGGCGCCTGGCCCCTGACCTTGACAACGCGCAGGCTTTCTTTCCCTGCCAGCAATTCCTCGAGGCCGCCCTCGGTGATGAGCCTTCCTTCTCCGATTATGATGGCATGGTCCGAGACCTTCTCCAGGTCATCCAGAATATGCGTGGAGACAAGAATTGATTTGTCGGACGCGCGAATCTTCTTCACCAGGTCCAGCATCTCCTCCCTGCCCTGCGGGTCCATGCCGTTTGTTGGCTCATCCAGAAACAGGATCTTCGGGTCATGGACAATGGCCTGGGCAAGCTTGACTTTCTGCTTCATGCCCGTGGAATAAGAAGAAATCGGACGGTAACGCTCCTCTCCAATGCCCACAAAGTCCAGCATCTCATGGCATCTGGGCATGGCGTCCTTCTTCTGCATTCCGGATATCTGGCCCATGTAGGAAACAAGTTCCACTGCCGTGAAGGTGTCGATAAGGCAATCATGTTCCGGCATGTAGCCAATCATGTCGCGGATAATTTCTCCTTCTGTCGTCAGGCTCTTTCCCGCGATTGTTATCTGCCCGCTGTCCGGCACAAGAAGTCCAAGCACCGCTTTGATGAACGTTGATTTTCCCGCACCGTTGGGGCCCAGCAGTCCCACTATGCCCGAAGGAACATTCACCGAGAAATTGTCCAGCGCGGTGATATGGCCGTAACTTACAGTGATGTTCTTGGAGGTGATAGTAGTCTCAGGTGATGGGGTCATCAGGTGACAAACAATGAATGATTATATTAAAGTTCACGAAGTTTCCATCAATTATATTAGAAAGTATGCAATTCAGGTCAATGGAGGATTTTGAACTGCCAGACGATTCACCGATGATGAAACAATACAAGAGCATTAAATCGCAGTATCCAGGCACAGTTGTATTCTTCAGAATGGGCGATTTTTATGAGACATTTGGCGATGATGCTATAATTACTGCCAGAGTTCTTGATATCACGCTGACTGCCAGGGGGCATTACAAGGGCGAGAAGATGCCGCTGGCCGGCATTCCGTACCACGCGCTGGACACATACCTGCACAGGATGGTGAAAGCCGGTTACAAGGTCGCCATATGCGAGCAAATTGAAGATCCGAAGAAGGCCAAGGGCATAGTCAAACGCGATGTTGTGCGCATCGTGTCACCGGGAACAGTCATGGAAGACTCCATGCTCCAGGGAAAGGCCAATAATTTCCTGCTGGCCATAAGCAAACACAAGTCCGGTTTTGGACTTGCCGCGGTTGACATATCCACCGGGGAATTCATGGCCACGAATATCGAGGGCGTGAGTGCGGAGAGGCAACTCAGAAATGAGATAGTGCGGTTCATGCCATCGGAATGCCTGATTTCACCTGACATCGGAGCCAAGGGTATCGAGACAATCATGGAAGGCGACCTTGTCTGCACCGTCACAACCGGAACTGCCGAACAGTTCAGTAAGGAAAAAGCATGGCAGACATTGTGTGAACACATTGAGGACACATCTGGCATTGCGGATTCCATACCTTCCATAACCGCTGCCGGGGCAACACTGGCCTATCTTACAGAAATGCAGAAATGCAGTCTCAGCCAGATAAAAAATGTCAAATGTTATGAAATAAATGACTTCATGATGCTGGATTCCGTGACTCTGCGGAACCTGGAATTATTTGGTAATATCAGGGACGGCAGCAAAACCAGCACTCTTTTCCAACTGATGGACCGAACGCTCACCCCAATGGGCAGCCGCACCTTACGGAACTGGATGGCCAAGCCTCTCATGGACCTGAAAGCCGTGGACGAACGTCTGGATGCGGTTGAAATCCTTTTCAAGAACAGGACATTGAAGGCCGAGGCCAGGGAATACCTGAAAGACGTTCGGGACCTGGAAAGGTTGCTTTCCAGAAGTATATACGGCAGCGCGAATGCCAGGGATGTCGCTGCAATCAAGGAGACACTGGCTGCTGTAAATCCCATTTCAGAGACTCTGGGCGCCAAAATTCCCAATCTTCTCAAGAACATCCGTCAAAATCTTGACCCCTGCCAGGAACTGATGGACCAGATTGGCCAAGCCATTGCCGATGAACCACCTATCAGCGTCCGGGACGGCAGCATGATAAGAGAAGGTTATAATCCTGAACTTGATGAGCTTCGAGACATGGCCCGGACCGGCGGAAAATGGATGGCCAGTTTGGAGGAAACCGAACGCGCCAGAACCGGAATTAAATCCCTGAAGATTAAGTATAACAAAGTGTTTGGATATCATATTGAAATCCCGATTAGCCAGTCAGGGAATGTTCCTGACAATTATACCAGGAAACAAACAATGTCCAATGCCGAGAGGTTCATCACGCCGGAGCTGAAGGAAAAGGAGAGCCAGATACTTACTGCCAACGAACGCTCAACCGCTCTTGAGTACGAGATATTCTGCAAAATTCGCGAGAATGTGTCAGCGCATTCTGCCAGGCTGCAGGGAACCGCAAAGGCGCTGGGAGAGCTGGACGCGCTGGCTTCACTCGCGGAACTAGCGGCATTGCAGAACTATGTCCGCCCTAAGTTGGAAGAATCTGATACACTCTCAATAATCGAGGGTCGGCATCCTGTGGTGGAAAGCCTCCTTTCGGAAAATTTCATTCCCAATGATACCAAACTGGATATGAAGAAAAATCGTGTGATAATCCTCACTGGCCCTAATATGGCAGGAAAATCCACATATATGCGCCAGATTGCTCTGATCGTTCTCATGGCACAGATGGGCAGCTTCGTGCCTGCAAAATCAGCAAGATTGGGAATGGTGGACCGCATATTCACCCGCGTCGGCGCTTTCGATGACCTTTCCAGGGGCCAGAGCACCTTCATGGTGGAGATGACCCAGGTTTCCGATATTCTCAACAATGCAACAAAGAGAAGCCTCATCCTCCTTGACGAACTTGGCAGAGGTACCAGCACTTTCGACGGTCTGAGCATTGCCTGGGCTGTTGCTGAATATGTGCATTCGCGCAAGGTCGGGGCCAAGACGATATTTGCCACCCACTACCACCAGCTGAACGAGCTGGAGGAATTGCTGGACGGCGTTGTGAATTACAATATAGCTGTTAAGGAAGAAAAGGACGACATAATCTTCCTGAGAAAAGTTATACCTGGCTCCACGAATCGAAGTTACGGTGTGCAAGTCGCCAAGCTGGCTGGCATGCCCCGGGAAGTCGTTGAAAGAGCCAAAAAACTTCTCAAGGAGATTGAGGACCAGACCGTTGTGGATATGACAGACCAGAAACCCAGGAAGAAGAGCAAGACCTATACCCAGCTGGTAATGTTCCAGGATGCGATTCCGCCGATTCACCCGCTGGAGGAAGAGATATTGAAGCTTGAGCTGGACCATTTAACGCCAATGCAGGCCCTCCAAAAGTTGCATGAACTCAAGTCCAAAATGGTGGAGAAAAAATGAGTTCCATCAGAATCCTTGACGAAGCCACAATCAGCAAGATTGCTGCCGGCGAGGTAATAGAGCGCCCAGCCAGCGTGGTCAAGGAACTCGTTGAGAATTCCCTGGATGCCGGGGCCAATGACATTCGCGTTAAAATTGCGGGCGCAGGCAAGGAACTTATTGAAGTAATCGACGATGGCAGCGGAATTTCTCGCGATGATTTGAAACTGGCATTTGTCCAGCATGCCACCAGTAAATTATCCCTAATTAATGACCTGGAGAGCCTGGAGACCATGGGCTTCAGGGGTGAGGCTCTCTCCAGCATTGTCTCGGTTGCGAATGTGTTTATCTCCAGCAGAATTGCGGGTTCTGCAACGGGTTTTTCCCTTGAGTTCAAGAGGGACAAGCCTGGTGAACTCAAAGAAATAGCCAGGCCGGTCGGAACCACTATTGAGGCCAGGAAATTATTCAGCGGCCATCCTGCCAGGCTGAAGTACCTCAAGTCAGACAGAGTGGAAATCGGTCACATAATTGACATCATGACAGAACGGGCCCTGGCCAATCCCAATGTCGCATTCAGATTGCACAATGAGGATGTCGAGGTGATGGATCTGCCCAGGTCAGAAAATTTCCTGGACAGAATAAACGACCTGATGGGCCGGAAAATTGCCAGAGAGATTATTTTTTTCCAGGATTCGGGCGATGGAATTCATCTGGATGGATATATGGCTAAACCAACAATCACCAAGTCGACAAGAGATGGCTTTCACCTGTTTGTTAACTCAAGACCGGTATCCAGCCCCATAATCTCGGAGGCAGTGGAAACAGGATATGCCGGCCTGCTCATGAGGAACCGTCATCCGGTCGGCGTCCTGATGCTGGAAATAGACCCCAAAATCCTGGATGTCAATGTCCATCCAACAAAAAAGAAAGTCAGATTTGCCGATGAAAAAATAATTGCCAGACTTGTTTCTCAAACCGTTGCCAAGGCCCTGGGAAATGTTCAACACATACCGGATGTTGCGCCCAGGCAGAAGGAGTTATTCCCGATTCCCCAGATTCCCGATTCCCCATCTGCAAGGGTCAAATTACCGATTCCAGCCGCGACCAAAACCCCAAGCCCTAATCAGAGCCAGCTGGTAGCGGAAGCCGAGGCTGAGGAGGTAGCCGAAGACAAAATGCTGCCCAGGATGAAAGTAATCGGCCAGATACTGGACACGTTCATTCTGGCGCAGAGCGGCTCGGACATGATTATTATCGACCAGCATGCCGCTCATGAGAAAATTATGTTGGACAAACTGCGAAATCGACCCGAGAAAAAGACAGTTCAGAACCTTATCACGCCAGTTCTTCTGAACCTGGGAAAGAAAGAAAGCCAGCTTGTGGAACATTTCCGACCGGTAATCGAGGACCTGGGATTCAAGATTGAGCCGTTCGGAAAGGACGCATACCTGGTTCGCGCAGTTCCGGCCATAGGCGGCCACATCGAGACCGAGAAAGGACTTCTGGACCTCATCGATGAGCTTGCTGCCCTTGGAAAAGCTCGTTCCATCGAGGAAAAGAGAGATGAAATAATCCATCTTGTGGCCTGCCATTCCGCAATAAGGGCAGGGGAGAAACTCAGCCAGCAAAGAATGGCGCATTTAATCGAGGAAATGCATGGACTTGAGAATCCTTATACCTGCGCGCATGGACGGCCGACCATCATCAGGATAACCAATGCCGAGTTGGAGAGGATGTTCAAGAGAGCTGTGTAACGCCGTAATCACATCGCTTTCATATTGCCGATTACGGAAATTCCCCACACTCTGATTGTGATTGCGAATAATTGCTCAATCAAGGCGAATGCTCTGGAATGTAATATTTAGCTATGCATTCACCGATTGCTACGAGAATGTTGTAAGTAATATGGCATTCGATTTAACCCTTAAAGGTTCCATGCCATGGTCGAATGCGTTTTTCCGGTATCCAAATTTATATGGCATCCAAATT
>JAUSPR010000113.1 GCA_030655715.1 Thermoplasmata archaeon | reverse complement strand
GAAAAATATTCAGTAAACAAGAAACATGCCCTTGCATGCTCGAAAATCTGTGTGGTTGTATGGGTGCCCAGGGTGATTATTTAGGCCTCCAAAAGATAATATCGAGTAAGAGAAAAATCGGCCTACCCTGCTCGAAAATCGGATTAGTTTGGATGGATGCCCAAGGTAACATTCCACCGTCGGCAAAAAGAAAAATTCATTAATAGAAAAACCTCTGGTCAGCCTGCTCGAAAATCTGAATGGTTGTCTCGGTGCCCAAGTGTGATATTTCAGGCTCCAAAGAAAAATATTCAGCAAAATAGAAATTCGGGTCGAGATGCTCAAAAATTCATTACTGGCGTTCAAATGAACGCCAGGTATATTATAAGTTTGTAACTGTAGAAGTTCAGTAGGCGGTTGTCATATCTATCAGACCTTTCTGCCTGGCTATCTTGTCGCCCATCTTGAATATGCCAAGTGCCACAAATGAGAAGACCAGTGTGCTCAGGCACAGTATCGCTATGCAGTAAGTTGTGGATGCACCCGAGAGAGTGCTGTCAATGCCTACGCCAAGGTTCAGACTACGCCTCACAAGCTCCAACCAGTATGTTATTGGCAGTATCTTGGCAAATGTCATTCCCCATGACGGGAGGATGCTGACAGGGAATACCACGCCGCAGAACAGGTAGAATAAACCGGCGATTCCCTCATTCATACCGCCCTGGTGTTTGGCCGTAAGGAACGAAAGCCCGGCAAGTGCCAACCCAAAGGCCATGATGCACAGTATGCCGATTATCATAACTGCCATGAATAAGGGCCAGTTAACTGTGAAGATGTTCAGAGGAATGTCCAGCATGAAAACCCCGAAGGCCATTGTTATTACCACGGCAAAGGTCGTTATCAGCAGCTTGCTGACACTTCTTCCAATCATGTAGGAGAAGTAATTTGATGGAGAAATATAAATATACTTCATTGTCTGGTAATGTTCCCTGTCATCATGAACTATCTGGGCAACACCGAAAAGCACCTGACCAACATACATGAAAAAGGCATTGCTCACGAACATGTAATGGAACATCCCGATGTCCGCACCGCCGCCGATGGACGCGATTATGGAATACATGACCACCAGAATGAGCGAGGCAGCAATCGGTTTCACTACACTGTATACTGCGAACAGGAACGGGTCAGCCCAGTTACTCTCCATCTGCCATCCGAGCCATGCTGACCACTTTAATGTCTGTGTATTTCTGTGCCGCGCTGCCATTTTAGTTCTGTCTGCGCGATATTGGCGAATTGGAAATCTGGGGGTGTTTTTCCTCATAACTCCCAGGTTGAGATGCGGAGTTTTCACTGCCATCTCATTGTCAGCCTCCCTTCACGCTTTCCGAGATTCTCCATGTAGGCAAGGCTGTGCTTGGCAAGGAACAGGAAAACAACAGACAGCACCATCAGTATGGCAAGTTCCAGCCACAATGGCAAGAAACCGTCGGAGGTTCCCGGATACAGGCACTGGCGCATGCCATCAAGTCCCAAAGTTATAGGAATAATCGAAGCTCCGGCAGCAATCCATGTGCCAGGGTTGCCCAGCATGGTGGCAAAACCCTTAACAGGGAAGTAGAAACCTGATACCAGGTAAATCGGTTCGGTGAACAGGGAAGACATGTGCCAGGCCTCCCTTCCCCACAGCATGTACAGCGATGCGAACATCATGCCCATGCCGTAGAGCGCAATCATTGTGAATATGAAAATTCCCGTGAACATCAGCGGATCTGGAAGAGAGAGTGATATACCGAATACCACCATTCCCACAACGATGGTGCTGAGTGCCCTGACAGAGGATGAGAACATCCCGCCAAGTGCCATTCCGCCGAGAACGGACATCCTGGATATTGGGGCTATGAGGTATAACTCCAGATTTCCAATCTCCTTTTCCCAGTACATCTGGGCCGCCATGCTCCACAGAACGTTCATCCAGTATGCTGTCATGGCGCCGCCGATTATCACGTACCCGATGTACTGCGGGGGCGCTTCCAGTGCCTTGTAGATATACACAAAAGCTGCAACACCCAGTAAAGGAAGAACAGTCTCGAAGAACACCCAGGAGAGTTCGCGGTTCACGCCGACGATACGTGGATAGGCGCGACCCCAGACAGCCCGGAGGTTCATCTGAAGCCATGTTGGTTTTTTGAATTCCTCAAACTTCATGGTTGGTCAGCCCCCTTCCTACCAGGGTGACGAAAACGTCCTCAAGCGTGGGCTCGGTCTTCTGAACGCTGAGAATCTTGGAGCCTGACTTCGGAACCTCGGCCACAATATCCGCGACAATGGCTTCATCCTCAAGAATAAATTTGAGATTGGTTACTCCCGCGGCCATGTCATGACTGTGAGTGAAATTTCTTACGCCCTGAATATTATTGAATGCGCTGACATTCGCTATCTGGCGAATTTCCAGTTTCAGGACCGAATCCTGATGAATCATGCGTTTCAGATTTTCAGGGGTATCGCAAGCCAGCACTTTACCATCATTAATTATTGCCACACGGTCGCACAGCTCGTCTGCCTCGACCATGTAATGTGTGGTGAGCAATAGTGTTCTGCTCGGTTTCTCCTTCATCCAGGTCTTGATGAAATCGCGGATTAACCTTGACGCATTCACATCAAGTCCGAGCGTTGGCTCATCAAGGAATATCAGCTCGGGATCGGTCATGAAGCCCCTGACCATGTTGGCCTTCTGCCTTAAACCGGTGGACAAGGTTCTGACCTTGGAATTCTTCTTGTGTTCCAGCTTCAGCTCCTTCATGAGCATGTCTATTCTGCGGTTTGCTTCCTTGCTGGGAATACCGTAGAGCTGGGAAAAGAGCCAGATATTCTCGCGCACAGTGAGCAGGCCGTAACCGGACGTTTCACCGCCGGAGACCATGTTAATTTTCTGCCGAATAAGATTGGTTTCCTTCTGGACGTCATGACCGAGAACGCTTGCTTCGCCGGAGCTGGGCAGTAGAAGCGTGCAGAGAATCTTGATTAAGGTTGTTTTGCCGGCGCCGTTCGGACCCAGTAATCCGAATAACTCGCCCTCATTGATTGTAAGATTTACATTATCCAGAGCCGTGACTGTCTCTTTCTTGCTTTTTCCCCTGACCGCCTTGGTCACGAATGTCCTATTGAGGTCCTTGACCTCCACAGCATATCGGGTCATGATTTTTTCTCCGAATCTGGACTATCAAAATAGATGCAAAAAATCCATAGCCAGAATGCAAATTGCACTGGAATGGTAGTATCACGCTTCGTAGTGTTGTCTGAAGCGGGTCACGTAACCCGCCACCCTGTTCCGCATCTTTATGTTGACGATGTCGGTGCAGAGGGCGACCGCGGCCTTGTTGTGCTGAAAGTCATCAGTGAACCTGTCTGGATATTTTTTCACCAGATCGATTGCGACTCTTTTGATGTACGTTGGTCTTATGTTGCCCATATCGTATCACGTAGCCTCGGGGAATTCATGCTGGTATATATACATTAGCGTTATTTGATTGGTAGGATTAGAACGGTTTATGAGCGGCATGTCCCCTGCCAGGACTGGTGCATCAAGGTTTCAACACTTGCCCTTGTACGGTATCAAGCACATGAAGCGTGCGATCTTGTCGCTCTCATTCCGTATCTGGTGCAGCTCGTTTGGCTTGATGAAGATGAAATCACCCGGTCTCAGCGGTTCTTTCCTGTCACCGGACCGGAGTATACCGTTTCCCTCCAGTATGAAAACCTCGTGCTCCCAGTCATGCTGATGGTGCGGCGAGTAGCCGCCGGGCTGGATTGTGAACACCCTCATTGCGAAATTTTCAGCGCCATCTTTCTCGGATATGAGCCAGCGAACAGTCATGTCCTTGACGCCCTCTTCGGTCGGAATTTCCTCTTCGATTTCCGTATAGTGCATGTGTTTCATGTGGTCACCGGACCTTCAATGGTCGGAATATATAATTTAGTTTTGCCGGTTATTTTTATGTTTTGGGCAGCGGCAGATAATCAATATTGATATTCATGTCTCTCGCAGTATCTCTCACACTAGGATCTGTTGTAAACACTTTTGCACTATTAGCTTTCGCGACTGCCAACAAAAAACAATCAACCAGAGACAGTTTTCTCGAATACTGAACCTTTATGTCGCCAGCGTTGATTGCGTCATTATCATCAATCTGGTGTATTTTTGTTTTTGGAAGTGATTTCAACCAGTATATCTTGTCTTTCGATGCTTTCTTTCCGTATTTTGGAATATTTTTGTAATAGGTTTCACTGACAAGTGGCTCGAACAATAACAGCCTGCCATTCCCCATCCTGACTTCCTTCCAGGGTCTGACCCACTTTTCCGGTAATGCGTTATCGAATGCCAGAGAGATGGCATTGGTGTCGAAAAGATAATGCTTCATCCATCATGCCTCGACAGCACAAATCTTTTTGAGTTTTATTTTTCCATTAACGTTTTCAGCGACCTGTAAACAGCCGTCCTCGTCTTTCGAAATAATCAGAACCTCCCCGGGTGCCAGTTTCTCGTATATTGGTTCTTGCTTGCTATCCTTCTTTTTCATTTTATTACCACCTACTGTGCATTCATATATGTAAATATGTGGTTAATATAACTTGCTACATCGCCCGATATTGGAAATGGCAAAGTTGGCTCATAACCTTCTGAACTCCTGTATCAACGCGGGTCGCCTCTTGTTCTCTGCACGGATTCGAGCAATGTAGTCTTTCCATATCTCCTCTCGGTCCAGTTGTAGATATATTTCCTTCACTTTCTTTGCATAAAGGGCCGCCACCCTGTAGCAATCTCTTTTTGACATGCCAATGAACTCTTGGACTATCGGAAAATAAATCTTGAGAGCCTTATCCGGATGTTCTTTCATTATCGCTGAAGCGACCTGGTCCCGCAGTCTATCGGAGAATCGTTCCTTCGTGTCCATGACCATCTGAAAGGCATTGTCATGTTCCTTTTCAAACAAGTATATTTTGATCAACTCCTGGCCGCTGGATGCCCCGAGAAGCCCTGGCCTGACAGAATCCCAGTTGTGCAGTTCCTCGGCGATTATCTTGATCTCCTTGTATTTGATTAGAGAAGGGACTTTATTAAAATATTGGATTAGAATGCGCAGTAAATCTTCTTTGTTGTTTTGAGTTCTGTAAATTTCTTCCAGAAACCTGAATAGGTCAACATCTGGCCCCCATCTACCAGCCCGTTTTATCCCTTCTTCTGCTATGCCTATTGCCCTTTTTAAGTCTCCCTTTTCCTGCCAGAACCGGACGAGCGGTAGGCAGTCTCCCTCTTCCTTGGCGTTCTCCTCCAGCATGGCAAGGTACTCATTATCTTCGCCGGCCCTTTTGTAAACTTCTGTGAGCATGTCCTTGTACATGTCCCGATCGTAGCTTTCCTTTTGTCTGTCCATTCTGGATTTCAATTCATCAATAAGAAAAGCGAAATCCCCCTTGGTCGATGGAATCTCCAATACAAGATTTATATATCCGTCCCCAAGGCCGTAACCCTCTTCATCAAGAAGGTCAAGATTTTCCAGGATTATTATTTTATTTTCATCGAACGATAGGCTCTGCTCATGAATTGATTTCCCAAGATCAGTCAGGCACTCGATAATAAACTCGCCCATTTGCCCGCTCGAATCATCGCATGATTCTATGGCATCAAGGCCCTCTTTCGCAAGCGCTTTAAGCAATGAGCTTCTTATATCTGGTGGAGTGGAAAGAACTGTCTCTTTTATCTTCCCCAGTCTGTTAACGACATCGAAGACTGCATGGTAATCAATAAATCCGTCTCTCGTATAAAAGGCATCTTCGATCTGCTCAAGGATGATATCTTTACCAGCGTCAGTCATGTCAGGATTCCCTTGTATCCTGAGCATAATGTCTCTTCTGGCATCTTCATAATTGCTGCAAAGGTCTGACAGAATGGATTTCAA
>JAUSPR010000109.1 GCA_030655715.1 Thermoplasmata archaeon | reverse complement strand
TGATATGGCTGAAAATCTGAAATTTAGCACCAATTCTAATTTCTTGACTAGTGGGGGATACGGCCCCAATCAGGTGTCAGCGGTTCTCGGGTTGGGAGCCTTATTATGTTGGCTGTTGATCTTCACCCAAGAAAAGTTTTCCAAGATGACCTGGGTATCCTGTTTCTTATTTTTTTGGTTTTTGACCCAAGCCTTGTTGACGTTCTCGCGAGGCGGCGTGCTCAATTTCATTGTGGCTGGCTTATTCTCGACTCCATATCTCATCAAGAAACGGCCCGACATAGTAAACAAATTATTCATTGGCGCAGCTATCATAGCCATATTGATACTGCTTGTATTGCCCAAGATTGATAAATTCACCCAGGGGGCATTCGAGGCCCGCTATAGCGATCCGGACACCACCGGCCGCTGGGAACTCATTCAGGAGGATTTTGCATTATGGCAAGATAACTTCCTATTGGGAGTGGGTCCCGGCTTATCAGCAAATTTACACAATAAATATGCGGCGGCCCATACCGAATACTCTCGCCTGGTAGTCGAGCACGGCCTATTCGGGGCGGTGGCCTTCCTGCTATTGCTTCTCATGGGGGGGACGGCCTTCTTACGAGCTCCATCCGCCCTGGCTAAGGGTCTTACTTTGGCCTATATAGTGTGGTCAATGACTGCGATGGGCCATATGGCCATGCGCCTGGCAGCCATTTCTTATTTCTTTGGGCTGTCCTTTGCCGAATTTGAGGATCATTAGCTTAGCTATGCGCCATTTAATTTTACCTACTGAATTTCCTTCCCAATTTGACGAGATAGAGAGGCAAGCCTCTAATAATTTCTTGCCAGTTTTGTTCTTTGAAAGACAGGCAGTGGTATTGTGCTGCAGAATTACGCTTTAAATAAAGTAACCATCAATATAACTATGATCAACTGTTAAAGATGAATTTTAATTCCTTAGTTAAACTATTTAAAAATAGACTTATAAGAGGATAATGATGAGACAATTATTTAAATCAGAAACATTAAAAATTGATAAATTATTTAAGTCTAATGATTATACCTATGATGAACCATTTATATCTCAGCATTATACAGCCGAACAAATAATAAAAATTAATAATATCTCCTGTTCAATTTGTAGTTCTAAACAAATATGTCGAATGATTGAGAGAAATCCAATTAATTTCGAAAATAATATTGTATCTCCGATAAGACGGTGTACGATGCAATCAATAAAAGATGCATTCGATGAATCGGATATAGCATCAAAAAAAATATTAGAGATTGGTTGCGGTGATTGGGATTTTGCTAAGAATTATGCTAACGAGAAAAAAGGAAGCTGGGTTGGGGTAGATATCTATAAATCAAATATCACCTCAGCTGTTTACAATGGTATTGATTTGCCATTTTTAGATGAATCATTTGATGGTATTATATTAAATCAGGTCCTTGAACATGTACATGACAAAACAAAAAAGTCACCAGGGAATGTCATTAGCCATTGGCTCAGAGTATTAAAGAAGGGAGGGTTCTTTTTCGCTAATGTCCCAATCCACCTCCACGGATCGCGTAATTTTCGATTTGGAAATTTAGATTCGCTAATACGCATTTTCCCACCATCTCACTTTTCTCAGTTAAAAATAATCTATTATCGCAGAGATTTTTCAGGGATGGCTCCAGCACGAATTTTAATTGATTATTCCACGGGGGGATGGATTTCGGAAAAATATGCTTATATTTCTGACTTGGATACATGGAAAAGAAAACCAATTAAACAAAAAATTAAAATATCTTTAGCAAAGATTATTACATCCTTGATTGATTTTATTATATCTCATTCCCATGGAATACCAATCACAGCTATAACTGAAAATCAATACCTTAAAAATACATATGTTATTGATTTCCGAGCAATTAAAACCTGAAAATGGCATGTAACTATGGGACATGCATAGCGATCTTCATATCTTTAATGAAACCAGGCACAATGCACATAATGCATGTTATTGATGGCCTTCCCTTTGGTGGGGCAGAACGAATGTTGGTGGAAATTGCCAACCAGACTGCCGCGTCTGGCCATAAGGTCTCCGTTTGTGTGACAAGATCAGACACTGAAATGGCCAGCATTCTCCGGAATGACATAGATGTCTGGGTTCTTAATCGAAATCGGCGTTTTGATTGGGCTTCTCTGATTAAATTTTCCCAGATAGTCAAAAACCAAAAAGTCAAAATCCTTCATGCCCATAGTCGCTCAACCTTGGCCTTTTTGGCGCTGGGTAAGACATTACAAGTATATCGAACTCCGATTATTATGCATGATCACTTTGGAATTGAATTAAACAATTCCGTTCCCATCTGGTTTCGATTTTGGGCCAAATATTGGGTTGACCATTATGTTGGGGTTTACGAAAAATTGGCAACTTGGGGGGAAGATGCCGGGATTAATCCTCAAAAGATTAGCGTAATCGACAATGCTCTCGATCTAACTAAACTTATTGACGTGGAGCCCCTCAATATTAAGAATTATTTTGGATTGCCTGCAGATTCATTAATTGGAATAGTAGTTGGTAATCTGCGTCAAGAAAAAGGGATCGATAACCTTCTTCAAGCCATTTCATTGAGTGCTTCTGAAAAGCCAATGAGAATATTGGTTGTGGGAAATCAGAATGATAAGGTCTATGCTGAAAAATGTTTTTCCCAACAAACTTCGTTGGGTTTGCATGAGATCGTATTGTTTTTGGGTGAGAGGCAAGATGTCCCTCGTCTTCTCGGCGGAGCAGACTTTGCGCTTTTGCCTTCTCGTTCTGAATCAGGCCCCCTCGTGTTGATTGAATGTATGGCATTTGCCTTGCCTTTCGTGGCAACTCAAGTGGGAGGAATTTCTCATAAAGTAGCCGAGATGGGGGTTCCAGAATTTGTGGAGCCGGATAACCCGGTAGCCTTCGCGGCGGCGATGGATAGATTATTGAGTCTATCCGGGTCCGAAAGGCAGAAACGAGGCAAAATCGGCCAAAAAATTGCAATAGAGCATTTCGATATAAGCCAGCAAATGCGCCGCTGGGTAAAGATATATGATGCAGTCTTGGAAAATACAAAATGAAACTTCTTATTATATCAAATATGTCTCATTATTTACGCCATGATCGGATCGTCGGCTGGGGCCCGACTGTTCAAGAAATTGACTATCTTTCTAATATTTTTCAAGAAATTAGACATATTGCCTGTTTACACCAAGGCCCTGCACCTTTGAGTAGTTTGCCTTATCGTTCAGAGCGGATAAATCTTATTCCAGTTCCCGCGACTGGGGGGGACGATTTCTTCGATAAATTAGGAATCCTTCGAGCTGCCCCCATTTATTTAAAAAAAATCCTTCATGAAATTTCTTGGGCTGATATGATTCATATTCGCTGCCCCGCTAATATTCCTCTCCTATCTATTATCCTACTAACTCTTTTACCTCATCCAAAATTTCGCTGGGTCAAGTTTGCCGGAAATTGGAAACCCGAAGGTGACGACCCCTGGTCCTACGCCTTTCAACGCTGGTGGTTGCGAAAGGGAATCCACCGGGGCATAGTTACGGTGAACGGGCGCTGGCCGGACCAACCTTCTCACGTGTATTCTTTTTTGAATCCTTGCTTGTCTCTCGCTGAATTGAAGGATTCGGCAGAAACTCACAAGAGGAAAGAGTTAAAATTTCCCTTAAATTTACTTTTCGTGGGCCGGGTTGAAACTGCCAAAGGTGTAGGGCGAGTTTTACAAATCGCCGAAAACCTGGCGGCAAAAGGCATCGGGATTAACCTGCATATTGTTGGCGACGGGCCGGAAAGACCAGCTTTCCAAAAGTTTGTTGAAAATAATGGCTTGAGTCCCCAGGTAATTTTTCACGGTTGGCTCCCCAAACCCGCCTTGGCCGATTTTTATAGCCAGGCTCATTTCTTTATCTTACCTTCTTCAGCCTCCGAAGGCTGGCCCAAGGTGGTGAGTGAAGCCATGGCCTATGGTGCCGTCCCCCTGGCCGGGGCGGTGTCGAGTATTCCCCAAATTCTGGCTGCCTCCGGGGCAGGAAAGGCGCTACCTCCCCTGGATATAGATGCCTTTGTGGAGGCCATCCTGGCCTATATCAAGCAACCGGAGTGCTGGCAAGAGGCCAGCCAGGCCGGCATGGCCGCGGCCCCCAGGTTCACGTATGAATACTATCTCCAGGCCTTACGCCAGACCTTTCAGGCGGCTTGGGGGATAACCCTTCCAAAAATCAGGGAAACAATGACCCAGCCAGGAATTCAAGCGCCACATAATAACCATTATGATCATAGCCAAGAGCTCATTGTCATAGATAAAGAAATATGTCGTGGGGTGAAAGGAAGACCAGGTTTTTCGGGGGAGAGATGACACCTTACGAAATAATGCGGGTATTGTGCGAATCGATACTCCCGGCGATTTATGGAAAAGTCAGAGGAGACATTAAGAGGATGCTTCAGGTGACGCCTGAGCAATTGCCGCAATTACTGGATGTTGGCGGGCGAAAATCACCTTATACCATCGGCCTTAACGCACGGATTACCATTATGGTTATACCCCGGGAGGGCGAGGTGCGGGAAAGATTGAATTTAGGGTTGACAGACGAGATTCTTGCCCAGATTAAGTGCAAACGCTCTAATATCGATCGTGTGCTTATAGAAGATATGACCCAGTGCACCCTACCTGCTGAACAATTTGACGGTGTTGTCAGTATCGAAGTAATTGAACACGTGCCTCAGGACCACAGATTTGTTGAGCAGATCATGCGGGTGCTCAAACCTGGGGGATGGCTATACGTGACGACTCCCAACGGGGACTATTGCCAAAACGTGCCCCCGAATTACAATCCGGATCATATCCGTCATTACACTCGTCAACATCTTCATGACCTCCTGGCAGATTTTTTTGATGATGTCTGTGTCACTTATGGCATTATGACCGGCAAGCACCGTTTCCGAGGA
>JAUSPR010000038.1 GCA_030655715.1 Thermoplasmata archaeon | reverse complement strand
TGCGTCTTCAGATTGGGTATCGGAAGATGACCGAAATGCACGATGAGACCCGTATCAGCCGTTGGAATGTCGCAAGCTCCGAAACAAGGCTCGCCAGAAACAATCACCAATGCAGAGGTTTTCTGGGATATGGCCGCTGCCACACTAGCTGCCTGCCTTTTCAGGCCCTCTGGAAATTGCAGGAGAACTTTTCCGGGTTTTCTTTCGCGTATCGTGTTGACAATTTTCTCAATCTCAAAGTCAAAATCCTCAATCATCAGACTTCCCCCAGTAAGGAGTCCAGTTCGTCGAAAAGAGAATCGATTGAATGAATTGTGACATGCGGCATGATGACCAGTCTGAGGCTTGGCGGGTTCTGCGCAACTGACACTTTCCAGCCTCTTCCATCCAGTTTTTTCTGAATTTTTTCAGGTTCTGGCACCCTGAGGCAGAGAATGTTCATTACCGGTTCGATGACAGGCTCCAGGCCAAGTTTCCTTGCTCTTTTCAGGGCATGGCCAGTCACATCCATGCATTCTTTCACTATCTGGGTATAACCAGTCCTGCCGAGCGACCGCATTGCCGCGAATGACGCTGCAACAGCCGCGCTACATCTTGTTCCGGAAAGCGCAGATAGCTGTCCAACCGTATCCAGGTAAGGCGCGTCCTTGTGAGTGGTTTTTATCCAGTTCCTATCGCGCACCAACAATGCTCCCGACGGAACAGTGGACATGCCCATCTTGTGTGGGTCTATGGCCATTGTGGAAACGCCAGGGATGGAAAAATCGAAGTCCGGAACCTGGTAACCAAGTTCTTTGAGGAACGGCAGCACGAATCCACCGAAGGCCGCGTCCACATGCAAAAATACGTCGTCGGGAAGCAAATCCGCTATGCCAGCTATGTCATCCACCGCGCCCAGCTCGGTCGTACCGGCAATGCCGACGACCGCGGCAATGTCATCATCCAGATTCCTGGCAACATGGTCAAGGTCCATTGTGAAATCATCGTTTAGAGGAACCATGATTGGTTCCATTGCCAGTATATCGCATGCCTTGTGGAACGAGAAATGCGCGCTTTCAGGAAATATTATTTTTTTCTTTTTAGTTATGTTCCTGGCTATCCAGAGCGCAGTGATGTTTGCCTCGGTGCCGCCGCTTACGACTCCGCCGGCAATTTTTTCATCGCCGTGAAGAAGCTGGCTGAGGGCATTTATAACCTGCTTTTCCAGGTCAAGAGTGCCCGGATAAAGGCCGGCATTGCCCAGATTGGATTCTATGAACATTGCATGTGCGTCCTTGGCAATGTCCAGTGGGTTGGTGCACATGGAACCCAGTACCCGACCGTCTGCAAAATGATGGTCTTTTTCCAGGGCCATGTCCAACTCTTTCATTATCTCGGCCAAGGGCGTAGGCTTTTCCCACATAGCCTCACTCCCTGCCCTGTTCCAGCAGCATGCGTTTTTCAACTGACGCGACAATGTGCTTGACAGTGCCCAGCTCGGCCGGTCGCACGCAGATTATCTCTGTTCCGCCGCGCACAAGGAACTCCAGAAGGCTGGGCGTGGAGACGATGTCTTCGGAAAGAATAGCTATCTGGCCAACATGGTCTTGAAGAGGCAGTTCCAGCGCCTTTTCAAGGGCCTGGATTGAGTAAGGCAACCATTTTCCGTCCTCGGTTCCGCCAAGCATCAGCCTGCCCAGTGACTCTAAATCGAGCGCAAGAATGTCCGCGTTTCTGGCCAGCGATTCCATGAAGAACAGATTGCTCGGGTACATCACCCTTACCCAGATAATTGGAGCCAATGAGTCGCCGATTGCGGATTTTATTGTCCTTACAGCCTTGGCCAGCTCATCCGCGCTTCTTATTCCGGGGATAAGTATGCCTGGTTGCATGCTATTTTCTGAAATGATTTTTGCAGATTCGACAAGCCGTTCCAGCGTTCCTGGATGTGTGTTCCCAAGTTCGATGATGATTGATGAGGTCCTGAAACGGCGCTTTGATTCAGTTACCAGCGCAGAAATTTCAGCTTTCCATCCGTCCATTGCCAGGATGTTCCCTGCTGCAATGCAGCCGTCCAGATATGTCTCCTGAACCTTGCTGGCCTCGGCTATATTTTCAATGTAGAGGAAGATTCTTGTTGCGACTACCGGGCCCTGGGAAAGCACTGTCTGGGGAACGCCCTTAATCGGTTCCAGAAGGCTCATGCTCATCTCGCGCGGAGGTATTTCCGGTTTGGCGCCCGAATCAGATATCAAAACTGCCGAAAAGATAACTGGCTTGGTATTAACAAAGCTTATGCCACATGCCTCGATTCCTGAATTTTCTCGCATGAAGGTCATCAATCCTTCCAGAGAAGTAAGCATCTCACCGCTCAGTTTCTCATCATCTTTCAAATCCGGGTCGAGAGACACCCTGGATGGACCATGCTCTTTCATCACGTACTGGAAATCTTGCTGCCTCATTTCCATTCTGTCGAGTTTATTTTCCGAAGTGAATTCGAATATGTCGCTGGAAATACTGGAATCGTACAGACCCTCGGGAAGTCCGAAGACCGCTCTTGCTTTGAGAACGTCCCCTTTCTTCCGAAGTTCTACCGAGACCTCGGAATCGATAAGTTCCCTGACCAATACTGCTGGCAAATCTTGTTCTTTCAATTTCTGCATGCTCGCCTTGAGCCATTTCAACCAGCAATACTTGATGCCGTCAAGAACGTCCTCACCACGACTAGCATAGACCGGCGAGAGGTTCGCGCCGAAACGTGAAGTTGTAGCAATCGACACTGTCGAGCCAAGCTCCCCGAATGCTGAAAGAACCTCCATCTCATGGTTCCAATTCAGCCTGGAGCGGGTGAATACGGTTTTAACTGTGCGCCATGCCTCGTCAGGGTCTTCAGCACCTGAACTGAACAATTCCAGTGCTGTAATTATTTCATCCTTCTTCAGGAAATCAGAGAAAACCAGCGGAGTAACAACGAAGCCCCTGACCGCAGGAAAACCGCCCCTGACAAATGAGGCCATGCCTGCACCCATCGAGCCAGCTGCGGACTCATTGAGGCATCCGAGTTCGCTGAAGTTGAGTAAAGTCACCATAGCACCGCTACCTTATGCGGGGTATGGTAAAAAAGATTTTGTAGGTAAGCGGGATAGGCATCACGGTGCTTCCGATGACCTACAAGACAATTTTGGTGGAGAACGATGGCGGTAAAACCATAATCAAACTTAACACGCCAGATAATATGAACGCGCTTGACAAGACCATGTCTGATGAGCTGGATGACGCGCTTCTCCAGGCTCAGGAGGATGAGACCGTCAAAGTCGTTATAATCACTGGAGAGGGGAAAGCATTCTGCGCCGGCGGAAATGTCAAGGCAATGGCTGACGCCCCGGATGCGGAAGCATACCTTGAACAATTATCAGGCTGGATTCACAAGCCAGTGCACAGGATTTACACAATGGAGAAGGTCGTGATTGCCGCAGTTAACGGCCATGCAATCGGCGCGGGCTGCGGCATTGCCATGGCCTGTGATTTGCGCTATGGCTCGAAGAAAGCGAAGTTCAACATGGGGTTCATGAAGATCGGGCTTGCTCCGGGCTGTGGAACTTACTTTTTGCCAAAGCTGGTGGGAAAGGCGAAAGCCGCTGAACTGATTTACCTCTCCGAGACAATAGATGCCGATACCGCGGAAAAACTTGGTCTGGTGAATCACGTGCTGGAGCCGGAAAAGCTCATGGAGGAAGTGATGAACATCGCAGAAATCATCAGGAAAGGGCCCACACTGGCAATCGGCCGCGCGAAAACATTGCTGCGGTTAAGCGACAGCAGCCGGCTGGAGGAGCATCTGGCCGCGGAGCGGCACATGATATCCATATCTGGGGCGACAGCGGATTTCCGCGAGGGCGTTACCGCTTTCACCGAAAAGCGGGAGCCGAAGTTCGTTGGAAAATGATGCGACCCCACCCATGCTTCCGGCACCCATTCAACCCGGTCATGCCCCGCCTGTGAGGGGGGGGGGGGGGTCGTGGGCCAGAGTGTTCAACTCTGGCCTGTTGACACTATTACCGTCATCATCCTTTCAGAAGCCCTGCCTGTAAGGGCGGGGAGGAGTATAAATCGGCACACAACCCGGCCCCAATACTTGCCAGATGTATGCCAACCCGATCCGTCGGAAAGCATTTTATCCCCGCATAGCCATTCATTCCCCATGGAGAAGGAGCTCAGGAAGAAGGCACTGGTCGGGCTGGTTGCCTTGATTGTGGCATTCGCAGCTTTTTGCGCATACATGTTCATTGTCGTGCCAGAAAAACAGGCTGTTTATTTCACATTTCTTGACTCAAATGAGGCCGTTCTGGATTCTCTTAATTATTCTGAACTTCAACAGTCATTCTACGAACCCGCGTTCTTGGAGAATTACACAGTAAGGCCGAAAACCGAAGGCGATGAGGCATTAGATATCATTCCCAAGCACAATCCAGATTTGGTAGTTTCTTTGTTAAGAGATAACGAGGACATTTATCTCATAGCTGAAGTGTACATTACAGTAGGCGCATTCGGCGGCATGGGCGGCCGCTTTTCGGAAATAATACCAGAATTCGAGGAGGATATCAGGGCCATTGCCAGGTACATGGGGCATGAAGAGATTGCAGCTGATTTTTACTGGGATGACAATGATTTTACGACATTTCCGAATTTCATACTCATTTTCATGTTTTTCGGATTGATGGCCACCGTTTTCACCTATAGCATGATAATGACCGTAAGAAAAGGCAAGGTCCTCGAGGAATTTTTCAATTATCGGTTCACTGATAATAATCTCTCTGTGGCGTTTTTCATATACCTGGCAAGCGGATTTTGCTTCCTGTACATCTGGTACATTGCGGG
>JAUSPR010000003.1 GCA_030655715.1 Thermoplasmata archaeon | reverse complement strand
GTGATAACATCCTCGTCCAGACTGGGCACTGATTTTATGATAATTCAAAGGACCTTGCCTCGGGCTCTTCCATCGATGCCCCATACCGCGCCGATTGCTCCGGCTTCTATGCGGTAATGGGGTACATATCCTCCGTAACTTGCTATTCCTACTTTGTCCAAGATATCCCATCCTTGCCGTGGAAAATTTCGGCATTGTTTAAAAAGGTTATTATTGGCATGTCGGCGATTGTCTATCTTGGCGGGAAATCGATTACCACACAAGGATGAAGACATCTACCGCAGCCCGTGCATTTCTCGGGGTCTATCTCGATCCTCTGGCCTTCAATGTGCAATGCCCCGAATTCACAGAGCGATATGCAGATTCCGCAGCCCATGCAGTGCAGGGCCTTCATGCGGATTTCTCTCTCGTCACCAGAGATTTTCGAAAATCTCTCAATTCTTTCCTGATCCTCGGGAGATATTTCGACTGGTTGAATGTCACTCGGCTTCTCCCTGGGAATTGGAATGTTCAGGTTCTCCAGAAAATCAATCATTCCTTTTGGTAGCGATTTCCAGCGCCATAATCCGTATTTCAGCCATTCAGGTGGAAGTCCCTTTTGGGCTGTAAAATTAGCAAGGGCGGTTTGCCATTGCTTATTCTGAACGGAATATTTCTCAACGTCTTCGAACTCTCCTAGGTCGCTTGCCGGACAGAGCCAGCACCCTATCCTCTCCATGCCTTTTTCGTAAAGCGGGTTGTACTCCCCCTTCTGCTGAAAGATATACAGCCAAACAAGAAGCGACGGCCAGTTCTGTATCGGCGAGGCGCCTATCTGCCCCGGAACCCAGGGATTCTGCCAGACATTGCCCTTTTCATATCTCTGGGCTGATTCATACTGGCGTTGGCCAATGAAGCTCAATACACCATCAGGAAAATTATTCCGAATCAGATTGGCCATCGGTCCCAACTTGCATGTTTTACAGCACCATCGGTAATCCTTTGCAGGCGGACCGAAATGCTCAAGCGCGTGCCAGAATGCATTGCCTGCATTTTCTGTAATCAGCTCAAGTTCATATTTCTCAGCGGTTCTGATGACATTGGCCAGGGTCTCGGGAAACTCAAGACCTGTATCCGTGAAAATTAATTTGGGTCTGAAACCTGCTTCAAGAACCAAAAGCAGTGTAGCCAGGCTGTCCTTTCCCCCGGAAACGGATACGGCCACAGGAAGCTCGGAGTACCGTCTGGCAGTTTTGCGGACATGCTCCACAGATTTTTTCCGTTTCTTTTCCAGCTTTTTGGCATTTGCCTCAACTGCTTCCTGCCATGTGCGTTCGCCGGTCATTACGGGATTATCTGGAACTTCATGGTACCATCTGGATTTTATTGCCGGCCCTCTGTCGAGCCGCACCATATCCTTGCCGTTCATTCTCGCCCTTCCGATGGATATTACCTCTTTCTTGGGTGAGAGAACAATCACTTCATCGCCTTCTATAATATCCGGGGCGGCATCCAGAACTCCAACGGCCATGGAACTTGCGCCCTTCCTGATGTAAGGAATCGCACCGTCGTCAATTACAGCCCATGATTTGGTCATTATCGGGGCAATCATTCTTGCCCCCTCGATACGGAAAATGAACCGCCATCCGATTCCGGGCTCGAAAACATGGCTTCCGAGAACAACTGAATCCATCACGACTTCGTCCATCAGGTCCACGCCGGGGCATTTGTTGAGTACGACCAAACGGCCCTCGGGAATCATGGCGATTCCTGTGCCTGGTCCATAATTGTCATCCACGGTCTTGCGAATCCTCTTGATGTCCTGGGGAAATGCCGGGCGATAGTCTCCGGGCGGCGTGATGTCAACCTGTTTAGTTTCCTTGCCGCACAGCCCGCAATGCTCAAGCTCGACAAGGGGCACATTGCACGTAACGCACCATTTGAGGCTTATGCGGCCTAACCTTACTGCTGCCATGATAATCCTGGCTTACGCTAAGGTAAAAACCATTTCCTATTTCAAAGATTGGCTTACTCCGATTCTATTCTCGGTGCAAGAAGGTACGTCACTTCACCCTTGCCGTTGGCAATTGTGAATTCCAGCTTTACCGGGTAATCGCTGCCCATGTGCATCGTGACAACGCTTGCAGTGCTGATGGTCTTGAAGATGCTGGAGAAATAGTCCAGCGGGAAGAGGCTTCTTGTTTCTTCCTTGCACTTCAGTTCCTCCAGCATATCCTTTCCGAGCTTCAGATTAACTGAATCGGTATCGCCTTCGGAAACCATCTCGAATCCTTCGGAATTCGCAACAAGCGCAATATGGTCTGACACGCTCTCGCTTGCCCTTATTCCCTGGCGAATTTCGTCGGTTTTAACAACGATCTTCACTGGCAGGTTGAGGTTTGGTACTTTCGGTTCTGACATTCCGGTCGTGTCCACCAGGCTCATTTTTCTGGTGATATTGCCGACCTTGAAAATAAGCCTGTTCCTTTCGGAATCATGCTCGATCGAGATCATGTCGCCGGGTTTGGCCAGTCTCAGGACTTCCTTAATCTTGTCCATGTCAACGCCAAGCGTGACATCGTCGGCCTTGTATTCCTCGAAACCGCCCTTGCTCAGGGATAAATCTATCATTGCAACGTGGGCCGGGTCAACAGCTTTGATGCTAATGCCGGTCTTTGATGCGGTAATCTTTGTTTCGTCCACAGTGGTCGATATTACGTCTACCACTTCTTTAAGCACATCTGGTCTAACTTTCGCCTTGAACATTAAGGCACCCCCTTGTCGTTAGCCCCAAAACAATAATGGCATATATAAGTTATGGGGATGCTGTTCTAGCTGTTTTGGGGCGACAAGGGCGACGTCTTACACGCTCAGATGTATTATTGCTGACATTCGGTGCAAGACAGACCTTTCACGACACATCTAAATCTTTATCGTAATTATCCTGCTTGAATCTGTAAACCGTCTTACACGCTAAGCTTCCAGATTACTATGATTCGGTGCAAGACAGATCTTCGACTACACTTCTGCTTCTTTGTCGTAATTATCTTGCTTGAATTGTTTATAATGCTGATAACTTTGCAAGAGCTAATAGTCGTCGATACACCGTTGC
>JAUSPR010000094.1 GCA_030655715.1 Thermoplasmata archaeon | reverse complement strand
GTGAACCGAATGCGCCGTCCGTGATGCCTGGCACATATATCGGAATTTCGTTTTTTGCCGCCCAATAGAGTATGGAATCCTCTGTTCCGACACGCTTTCCGAACTCCCATGCCAGTTCTCTTGTTGACATCTCACGCTTGCCTTCGTCCCAGAGTTCCTGGAGCACCGGTTGCATCATTTTTTCCAGAACAATACCATAGCTTTCGTTCGGTATGAGTATATTGCCCAAACGATTAACGCCTTCATCCAGTAACTTGGCGTCGTCCATTTCGAAATCGCCGTGATAGTAATTTTCCTGAATCCTGGCCAGATCATGGTCCAGAGTGCCGCAGGTCGTGATTACCACGTCGAACATTTTATCCTTTATCATGTCCCGGATAAGGCCGCGAGTGCCGGTTGCGATTATGCAGGCCGGGAATGAGAGAAAGTTTACGCATTTTTCCTCTTTCAGCATGGTGGAAAGTATGTCCACGCCCACTGCCAGCTTCTTTGCTGTGAAACCACCGGATTGTTTCATCTGCTCAACTACGTCCCTGACCTTCAAATTCTTGGCCAGCTTCATGTCCTCGACTTTATGAGAAAGTTCCATGGGTTCACACCTTAACCTAGACCATTAATCAGGGTATATATTAAATGTAACCTGCCCCTGCATGGTGGATACGGGCTTATGTCCACATACGCTCCAAGACTTTACCATGACACCGGAGCAGACCGCATGGATTGCAGGCATTTTAGTAGAAAGCTTAAAATATGCCTGGTCTTTGGGGGTATCCTACCCACGGAGGGTTCTGCATTGAAGAGCAGCAAAACTAACCCAAACCTTGATGAACTGATATTCGAGCTGAAGAGGCTTTCCAGAGAAAACGAGGCACCCGTTTGGCGCACCGTAGCAACCAAGCTGGAGAAACCTTCCAGGGTCTGGGCCGAGGTCAATCTTGCCAGCATCGAGAAACATGCCCAGGCGAAAGAAAGCGTTGTTATCGCAGGAAAACTTCTGGGAGCAGGAACATTGTCCAAGCCAGTTAATGTCGCTGCATACTCCGCATCGGAGAGCGCGATCAAGAAGCTGGAGAATGCCGGCGGAAAGTTCATGAAGATTACAGAACTCGCAAAGCTGAACCCGAAGGGCAGCGGAATCAGGATTATGGGGTGAACAAGTGCAGGTAATTGACGGCAGCGAACACATCATGGGAAGGCTGGCCACGCATATCGCAAAACAATTGCTAAGCGGCGAGGAAGTCATTGTTGTGAATGCAGAGAAAATTGTCATTACTGGCAGAAAGGTTCAGATTCTTGAAGATTACAATAACAGGCGTAACCGCGGAGTCGCAGGGCGCAACCGTTTCGGTCCATATTATCCCAGAATGCCAGACCGCATGTTCAAGAGAACTGTCAGGGGCATGATTCCTTACCAGGAACCCAGGGGCAGGACCGCATTCAAGAAACTCAAAGTGTATATCGGCATTCCACTGGATATGAGGGATGCGAATTTAACCAAGGTCGAGAAGGCCTTGGACAGGGGTGCGACGAGGAAAATCCTCCTCGGCGACGTGGCCACATGGCTGGGAGCAGATTTCTGAGGTGTTAATTTTGGTAGCGGCAAAGGTTGTGAACACGAGCGGAAAGAGAAAAACATCGGTTGCCAGGGCGACCATCAAGAAAGGCATGGGCCGTATCTGGATAAACAAGGTTCCACTGGAACTTCACAGCCCGGAGCTTGCCAAGTTTAAAATTATGGAACCGATCAATATCGCAGGCAATAAAATTGAAAAGCTCGACATCAGCGTGAATGTCCAGGGCGGCGGAATAATGGGACAGGCATATGCCACCAGAACCGCGATTGCCAAGGGCATTGTCCAGTACCTCGGTGACGAAGACCTGGAATCCATTTACAGGCAATACGACAGAAGCCTGATGGTCAGCGACGCAAGGCGCAAGATGCCGAAAACGCCTGAGGGCCGCGGTGCCAGAAAGAGAAGACAGAAATCATACAGGTGAACAGATGATAATTCCAGTAAAGTGTTTCACATGCGGAAATGTTGTTGGCTCTGCCTTCGAGCCTTTTAAAGAGAGAGTAGCGGCTGGCGAGGATCCCGCCGCAGTTCTCGATGACCTTGGCATGGAAAGGTACTGTTGCAGAAGGATGGTTCTCTCACATATCAATTTGATTGATGAAGTTATGCCATTCGATTAAGCCATTATTACTAGGTTCCATTATCCAAGCATGAAAGGGCCCGTGGGGTAGCTTGGTATCCTTCCACCTTGGGGTGGTGGTAACTCCAGTTCAAATCTGGACGGGCTCATTTTGTTTTATATTATTTGAATTCATGAGTCCGTCCAGGAACTGGATTTCATTATGGGGCTCTGTAAAATTGGTGAAGCCCATACCCTGCCCTTACAGGCAGGGCTTAAAGGGATTCATGCAATTGGTGTTTGTCACTTGCTGGCACATCGATAACAGTACCCCGCCCTCACAGGCGGGGCATGCTGATATGAGAATGCTGGACATTGCGATTTTTGAAATTCTATCTATTGCTTTTTCGCCGCTTGTTCCCTATTCCCCATTCCCGATCCCCCCGTTCCAAATCCCATCCGGGAGTCCGTAGTTCCAAATGTCCCTCAGGACTTTGGATGTGGGATAAATTTGGATACCGATTAAACCTCCAAAAAGAAAAAGAAGGATAAAGAACAAAAACCCCCTTCGGGGGTGAATGTTCACTATTAACCATAGAAAAGGATATGAGACTGGCAATGTATAATTTCTAGTACGACAAGAAAAACTCGGGCTAATCGTCTAATACACCCAAACGTCCCAAATGTCCATCAGGACTTTGGATGCTGATTAAACCTGCTCGCTCGCTAATTACAAGCATTTATGGCACGCCAGGTCAACACCTACTTGTCCCAACCAACAACAGTTCGGAATTGTTCCAAATGTCCTTCAGGACTTTGGATACCGAATAAAACAGGCAGGGCTTAAAGGGATTCATGCAATTGGTGTTTGTGAGTATTTTTCTTTATGATTTTCTCCGCTGGCTCGGGCTGTAAAGAAAAATATTCAGTAAAGAAGAAATTCGGGTCTAGATGCTCGAAAATGAGTGCTCCCCAAAGCTAAAGCATTGGGGTATCCATTAACTACCAGCCCATCAAGGTGCTGGCGTTTGTTATCTGGGCTGGAAGTTAACCATATGGCAGTTGCATACCTGAATTATCGAAGCACATGGGCTTC
>JAUSPR010000081.1 GCA_030655715.1 Thermoplasmata archaeon | reverse complement strand
GTGAACGGAAAAGACAGGGTGGGTGAAGTATCGAAACAGACTCATAAGGTCATTGACCTGCTCGAAATACCTATTACCGAAAGATTGGGACTTTAGGGTTTCACCATATAGACATATGGGACTATATATAAAAAGATTATTATTAATATTAATTTGTTAAATGAAAGAGGAAAATATAGAAAAACGAAAATGGGGCGACTCGAATTTACCCTATTGGTTGCCTTTCCACCTCAAGCCTATCCGCGGTGGGATATTCCCAGACCATGAATTTCTTTCCCGGAACTCCCGGAGGCAGCTCTTCCAGCACCCAGGCCGCTATCTCCACTCTATTTCCAATAGGGTCGTACCTGACCAGTTCAGCTGGAATGCCATAATCCCGCTTCAATGCCCTTACCAGTTTCTCCGGTTCCCGGGTCTCGATTATGCCCTTGAGATAGGTTGCTTCATCCGTGATGATTTCCAGTTGAGTAGCTAGGTTTAGGGCCCGCCTCTGGAGCCTGTTCCGCAGCTGTGTCGCATCCTTGAAACTTGAGGAGCAATAATGGACAATCATATCGCCTTCCAGAGCCTTTTCAACTTCCCCAGCCGCCTCCTGGCTGCCCAGTACCGCGCTTGAAACATCGTCCTTGATTTTGAAGCCTCTTTCCCCGAGGGCTTGCCAGTTGCTTTCTGAGAACTCAAGTTCATTCAGATTAATAAATTCAGCGCCTGCTGCATATGCAACATTGGCCAGGCTTATCATTTCCTTTTCCATTCCCGGTATTGAGGGAATCTCCAGGCCGGTGCGCATTCCCGCCTCCAGAGCGGCTTTTATGGCCCCAGGATACTTTGTCCTGGCCAGGTCGTTCCAGTCATCAGGAGCCGGATGAAACCTTATCTCGTTCAAACCTGCTTGGGCCAGTTTTCTGATTTTCACCGGGTCTGGCGTGGCCGTGTACAGGTGGATATTGTGCTTTCTTCCAAATCTGGATTTCAGGAGCCGGATGTAATGTATGGTTCTATCCATGGCCATCAATGGATCGCCGCCAGTTATTCCAGTTCCCCTGGCACCAATGCTTCTGGCCTCGAAAATGACGTCCGCATCTGACTGGACAAGCTTTTCATCGGCGTAAGTGACATCTTTTCCCTTCTTCTTCGATGATAGCGGACAATAATAGCAGTCATGGGCGCACTTTCCAGTGACCAGAAGCACCATTTTGGCACCTTCCTGGCACATCACGCAACTTATAGGCATCGCACCCTTGACAAAGGACTGGTTCGGCAGGATTCTTGACTTGACCATGGGCATGGTATCTGCCTATGGAATAATACCTTTGCCACCTTTAAATATTTGAAGCCTTTCTTGGGAAATGAAAAAATGCCAGGAAAACTAAAGGGCGAGGATATTATAGTCGAGGATGAGAAAGAAGCAGGCCAGCTTTACTCCAAGGGCTATTTCGGAAACCCACAATCCGGAGGTGGCGTGAAGCTCAACCTGATAGAGGCGATTTATCTCACGGAAGTGGGCAAGCTCAAGGTCTACAAGGCCAACCAGCCCCAGAATCAGGACAAACTTTTCCGCCTGGGCAACAAACAGGTAGAGAATTTTGAGATTAATTACATTGTTTATAGGGATCTGAGACAACGGGGCTATGTCGTTAAGAAAGGTTCACCGCCACTTGATTTTCGTGTCCTGCCGAGAGGCGGAATTCCGAATAAAAATCCCTCCAAGTATTGGGTGCTGGCCATTTCCGAGCGCGGCGAGTTCGACATTTCCAGGCTCATAGAGATGGTGGAAAAGGTAAAGGACGTGAAGAAAGATTTATTGCTCGCTGTGGTGGACGAGGAAGGCGATATCACCTATTACCGGACCAAGATGGTCACACCCCACGGCCAGGTCAAGAGCGACGCCAAGGACATTGTGGCCGAGGCCCTGATGCTCAGGGATCGTGTTCTAGTTCTGGACGAATGCGAGGCCCAGATGCTGCACAATATCGAGTTCTTCGGCAAGCTGGTGGGTGCGTCACTTCATCTCTCGCTTCTGGAAACCGCCTACCTGCTGGACCGCGGCCTCATCAAGGTCAGAAGCGCCAACACTGGAAAATTCATTTCAACCGATATCCTGAAAAAGATGGCCAGGAAAGCTCAGCCTGATTTTGACCTCCGGCTTCAGATCTACGCAGACCTGAAGGACAAGGGCATCCTTGTGAAGACCGGGTTCAAGTATGGTTCACATTTCCGCGCCTACACCGGAGACCCGGAGACCAATCATGCCAAGTATCTGGTGCACTCGATACCTGAGAATTACGTGGGCATGTGGGCCGAGATATCCCGCGCGGTACGCCTGGCCCATGGCGTGAAAAAGGAGATATTACTCGGCCGCCAGAAGGGAACAGGCGCCGAATACCTTCGGCTGAGAAGGGTAAGGCCATAAGCGGTTCACCCGATTTGGCAAACCGCCCATGAATGTTTTAAAAGGCTTTCTTCGTGAGCAGGAATTTTCCTGCTGCACCGGCCATTGCCAGCTTGACAATGTCCCAGATTATGAAAACTCCGGCGCCCAGCATTATGGCTCCGCTCATCCCCATGAGAGGCATTGATGTTACGGTTGCAAGAACCACGACTCCGGGGATGTAAATCAGGAGCATTCCCAGTGTCATTATCGGGACCTGGTATTTTGTCGTCCTGTATTTGATATCCATATCCGTCAGATATCCCACAACGAATGCTGCAATGATGAAGCCCAGAAGGTATCCGCCAGTGTACCCAAATACGGCATCCAAGCCGCCGCCCTGGGTGGTCCATGGAATTCCAGCGAGAGCCAGTCCGACATACAAGGTCTGGGAAATGCCGCCCCACTTGTGGCCCAGCACCATTCCGGACATCAGAACAATGAAGGTCTGAAGTGTGAATGGTACCGCGGAAATGGGCGTGTAAATCCTTACAAACGCGCTCATACCGGTCAGGCAGGAAAATGCCAGTGCCAGCATGGTCATTCTTGCGTAATCAAGCTCGGTCCTCCACTCGTAGAACCTGTGCCTGGCGTTCGCGTACCTTTCCATTGTAACATTGATGTTCATTTTCGCACCAAGGCCTGCAATTCAGGAGGCCTATAAAATGCTTTCACTCGACCAGTTCCAGGCCAAGGGCCAACGCATGCTCCCTGGCCTCCATGAATTCCAATGTCCTGAGCGGCCCCTTAATATCCTGATATTCGGCAGCCTGGTACATGGGCCGATACTGGGCCATTACGTTCACCCTCACATTCTCAAGATTGCTGGCAATCCATTTCAGAACCGGCTTGGAGCAGCATTCCACATGGTTCGGCAGCACCAGATGCCGAATCATGACCTCGGATTGCTGCCTGGCAAATCGATGGTTCCGGGTAATGATTTCCCAGTATCGCTCGACCTTCGAAAACCGCCTGGCGCAATCATTATTTCCATACTTGAAATCTGTGAGATAAACGTCCACAATCCCATCCAGGAGTTTCATTGACTCGGGGGTGAGATACATATTCGAGTTCCAGACCTGAGGAAGTCGTGCATCAGTGTGGGCCAGCACTTCGAGGATGTAAGGCAAATTGCTTGTGGGGTCCCCACCTACCCAATTAACATTCCTCCCTCTCCTGCGGTCAATCATCCCGGCTACAGTCTCGGGCGAGTGAAACTCGCCAACAGAAGAAAACTGGCTGATATCGTAGTTCTGGCAATACACGCATTCGAACGTGCACCCGGAGAAGAAAATAGTGTAGCTCGGGACTAGTTCCGGTTCTTCGCCGTAATGCATGAACTCAGAAGTTATCCTGGCTTCAAGCACATTACATTTTCCGCGCTTGCCAGCATTCCGGTCAGCCCTGCATCTGCGTTCGCACAGTGTGCAGGAATCCATCATCCTTCCGGCAAGTGCGATTTTCAGGTCCAGCAAATTCATTCCTCCCTTTCCGGACTTTCCAGCCTTCATATGCTCCATAGCCTTACCGTGCAAGTGCCAGAGCTCTTCAGGTTCTGCGGTTGGGTCGAAATCAATCCTGAAATCTTTTACCGAATGGAACCCGGGCCTCGATTGCCCTTCCAGAATGGAGAAATACCTTGACAGCGACCCCATGACCCAGAATAGTTAAATACCCTTAATGAAGTTTATGGCGCGATGATAGATTTATACCAGGAATGCGCCGACCTTGTGAACCAGGTACCAAAGGGCATGGTCACAACCTATGGCACAGTGGCCAAAGCCCTGGGAGATGACATTGCCAAGCGCGCGGTCGGAGTGATGCTGAACTCATACGGCCCTCCGATAAAGATGCCCTGCCACAGAGTTGTTTATGCTGGCGGTGGATTGGGTGGATTCGCATACGGCTTGCCAAAGAAAATGGAAATGCTGGCTGATGAAGGCGTGTATGAGGACAATGGTAAAATTGCGGATTTCGATAACATATTCTTCGACAAGTTCAAAACCACACATCCATTGAAAAAGGCAAGGAAGGAACAGCTTGACTTGGCTAAAAAAGTAGATTTGAAAGACCCGAAGAAAATGCCTGACCTGGTTCTTGGCCTGGATGCGTCCT
>JAUSPR010000075.1 GCA_030655715.1 Thermoplasmata archaeon | reverse complement strand
GCGGTCATTGACATAGGTCACCTGACCTTCTTCGATTATTGTCAATCCATCATGGATATTCTCGGCCATTTTCCTGAAACGTCCTTCGCTCTGTGTGAGCGCATCCACGTTCTGGGACCGCATATATGCGATTGTTGCCTGATGTGCCACGATTTCTATTTTAGAAAGGTCCCCATCATTGAATATTCTCTCCTCTGCTACTACATTGATGACCCCCAGGAGATGTTTCTCCTTCAGCATGGGTTCTGCGATTATGGACAGAATATGATTCCTGTCTTTTCTAGTTCCTGGAATATTTTTCCTGATATTTTCAGTATCTGAATCGTAATTGACATATCTGCCTTTCTTCTCTTGGGCCACCCTGCCTGTCAGCCCCTCGCCGAGTTTCAGCCTGTGCTTCATGAATTTATCTCGGTCTTTTCGTGCATTGGTGTAGAACGGCACCAGTTCATGATTATTTTCATCCCACAGATATATGGTGGAATATATTCCATCGAGCATGTTCTTGGCCTGCTCGGCAATGATAGCAATTACCTCACCCAGGTCAGTGGAATCGGCAAGGGCAATTGTGCTTTCATAGAGGCCCCTGTAAATCTTCTCGGAGGCGAACAATGCATCTCGGGCATGACTTCGTTCGGTAATGTCTTCTATGAGTGCTACCATTCCTATTTGTTTTCCATCGACATCCTTGAGTGGAACAATATTAATACTAACCGTGCTGGATTTTCCCAAAAGTGAAATATATGCCATACTTTCAATTTTGATTTTCTTGCCTTTTTTCAAACATTCCGCAAATAATTTTGACAGGCCCTGTTTCACCATGGGTTCTAACGTGAGTACATTAAACTCCTTTGTCTTTTCTTCATTGGGACTCCCAAGCATGTTAATCAGTGCAGGATTTGCACTCAGAATATTGCCACCCAAATCAGTTGTAACAATGCCAATCGGTGAATTATTGATAGTGCTTTCGCTGAGTTCTTTTAGTCTCAATACTTCTTTTTCTGCCTCTACCCGGGCAGTAAGGTCATGGAATATTCCCTGAATTAGTGGAACCCCGTCCAGCTCGAAGGTGCTGGCACTGATGGTGATTGGTATCTTGCGACCGTCCTTGTGCAGGGCATAGATGTCCTCCTCGATGGCAGAACCCTCTTTGATATGCATCTTGATGATTTCCTGGTATTTCTTGGCCATTCCTTTGGGATGGAGTTCGGCCTGATGCATTCCGATTAGCTCATCTTTGGTCCTGCCAATCAATTTCGTGGCTTTTTGGTTGACATCTATCAACAATCCAGTCTTGGCGTCCGCCAGGAATATGGCGTCATTTGCGGATTCCATGAGTTTACGATACTTTTCCTCGTTTTCTCTTAGATTTTCCTCAGCGCGGTTTTTTTCGGTTATATCACGTGCTGTGGACAATGCCCCAATGACATTGTCTTCCTCATCCTTGAGCACACGGCACCACCAGGCCAGCAAACGCACCTCCCCGTCACGCCGTCTTTGCCAGCTTTCAACGTAAAACTGTTCTTCCTGACCGTTGAAAATGGGACTAACTAAATCATATGTATTCTGTTCCCCTACAAAGAAATCACTGGCTTCCTTTCCTACGACATCATCTCCGAAAAATTCAATGCCTGGTTTGTTGGCCCAAGTATAAACCTTGTCGACATTCACCTGCATTATGATGTCTGGCACTGCTGAAAGTAGGGCCTTTTGAAGCTGAGTGAGTGCATTCAGTTCTTTCTCCGCCCTCCTCCGCTCAGTCAAGTCCCTGATAAATACAAAATCTGCTGGTTTGTCATTATATTCTATAAGCACGGCATTAATTTCCACAGGAATTTTAAAACCTTCCTTGCTTAACATTAGCATTTCGTATATTGTTCCGATGTTCTGGCCCTTCATTCTTGCATTGTAGAACTTCATTACCTTCTTTCTGGACTCTGGAGCAACATTATCTATGAAAGGGCGGCCTATCTGTTCTTCAAGGGTATATCCGGACAGCCTGGCAAGAGCAGGGTTCATATATACGGTTTTTTCATCCTGAATTATGAGAATTCCGTCATTCGATTTCTCTACCAGTGTCCTATACTTATCCTCAGACTCCTGAAGTGCTTCCAGGATGTTCTTTCTTTCTGTGATATCATTGATTATTGCCAACATTCCATTTGGTTCACCATTTTCTGCAAAAAGAACAGAACCAGCTATCGCAACCCAAAACTCCTCGCCTTGAGCGTTCTTTACTTTTACGTCGATTTGGTTTATTTCCTCCCCATCAATCGCCCGTATCACGGCATCGCTGAGTGGAATCAAAGATTCTTCTGGAATAAAATCTGCAGCGTTCATGGTCACAAGTTGGCTCATTGACGCACCACTTAATTTGCAGAAAGAATTGTTGACATATGTGATGTTCATGTCCATATCAAAAAGTGCAATCGCATTGAAACTGGTTTCAACGGCCTTTATCAATCGCCTGACTTCTATCTCGGCCTTCTTTCGGTCTGCCATCTCCTTCATGAAATTGTCAGTTCGTTCACCAATCAGTGTCACAAGGCTCAGACGATGCGACTCCAGCTCGCTCTGGGCCTCCTTCAGTTCAGTTATGTCCCTCACGGTTGCTTGGAGAACTTTTTTACCTTTGAGGGGGAATGCAGTTAGCCAGACATGAGCAGGAAATACCACCCCATTCTTCCTCATGTGCATCCATTCGAATTTGTTAGTTCCTTTCTTGAAGGCCACGGCGATTTTCTCGTCCGCCTCGGTTCTGGAGTCCTTGCCATTGGGCTGCGTGGGCGGAGAAATTTCAGAGGGATGGAGTTTTATGAATTCCTCCCTGGTCTGGCCAAACATTTCCAAGGTAGCCTTGTTGCAGTCGAAGAACCTGTTGCTGTCCAAAAGCATGATGGCATCCGAAGAGGATTCGAAAAGAATTTTGTAGCGTTCGTCAGAACTGGTTATGTTCTTTTTTTTCCCAGTTTTTCCTGAGGATTTCCCCTTTCCCGCCATAATGATTTCCTACCCCCGATTTTTCACAACTTTTCACAATAGGACGGTGTAGCATAAATAAGTTGCGATTGAACGTAAGAGTTCAGTTTTCTGAAGTTTGCCCAAGAGATTGTAGATTTGTTGATTGTAAATTTGTTAATTGTTGCTGGCAATATGTCTATTCGGGAATCGGGATACGGTGGCGGATTCAATGGCTGTTTTTAGCAGCCATTCCGTACGATTCCCTATTCCCCATTCCCGACTCCCAAGCCTTAATACTCGTAACAGTCAATTATCCAGTTGAAAATTATCCAATTACCAAAT
>JAUSPR010000072.1 GCA_030655715.1 Thermoplasmata archaeon | reverse complement strand
AGGTGGCCAGTCATCCAAACCATGATAGCGCCCGTCATGGAAATGAATTTTGATAAGAATATTCAAGGACATCGCAAGCACCAATTAACCGTCTGTTTTACCTTCATTATTCTCTTTGTCCTTTCCCTTCTTTTTTTTCTTATCCTTCTGTAAAACTTCCTTAGCTTTCTTTTTGTCAAATTTTACTTCCTTTGATTCTCCGATGCCGAATACTTTCGCTGTTGCTTTGGCGTATTCGAGAACATTATTGCCATTAATATCTACGAATTGACGGGTACCATCGCGCATAACCAATGCCCAAGTGTGCTCTGCGGCAGGGTCAAGAGTTAGGAGGCACCCCTGTCGAAGGAAGCCATCGACAGGTTGGGTCGCAGCAACCAACGACAGGCCAAGGATATACTTATGAAGTTCATCCTTGCCTTTTTCATCAGATGTGTTAAGTCGGCGCAGAGCTATCAGATTGACGGTGATGTCACGGTAGATTGGACCACGTGCTAACACTCCACCGAGACTCCCAGCGGATTGAATATCATGAACGAAGCCCCGCTGGGCTAAGGGGCTTTTTGCGTCCCTCTCTGCCTTGGCCTTGTCTTCTTCGGAGAATACTTCGAGTCCCGCGTAGTCGACCGGAGGAGGAATGTAAGTGGCTGACCGGCGAAGCTTCTTCACATCCCAAGCGCGAATGACTGATTGAATGATTCGCGGCAACTTGGCTGCTGTATCGCGTGAGTCCCAAACACCGAACACTATAGAGGTGGGCGCAAGTTTAGCTAGTTTCAGAGCATCCCCCTTCAACCAGTCTTTGAATGCTTCTTTCGCATCTGTCGAGAGATTGGTGCATCGCACTAGCGCATCACCGAGCCGATGTCCAACGTCAAGAATTGAGAACGAGGTACCATCGTCAATTCTGATTTCGATTTGCGGTACGAGATCCTTGAGTGCCCCTTCCTTGAATAAAGGCTCAATTCGATTGGCCTGCGATCCTACGCTGTCGATAGTTACGACCATTTTTCCATCGAATTCCTCATCGATGTTGTAGCCAATGTTCGCATATGTAGGTGGGAATATGATTCCTCCTTCGCCTTCTACCGATATCAGTTTTTGCTTTAGATGGAGAGCGACTGGCCCTTTTGGGTCTGTTGCCCACCTATCCATCATTTCCTTTGTCACCATTTTTATTCCTTTGTCTTTGTCCATTTTATCAACTCCTATTTTATTTATTCACCTCTCTTGAAAATGTGACTTGCTTGTACTCTCCTTTCTCCGTTCCAGTTGTATTACGAATGAAAGAAAATAATCTTTGAGGCAGACCCACATCAACCCCGCCCAACACAGGCCGAGCCAGGTTAGGAGGGACTATTGCACCCCATATCCCATATTGAACATTTTTGTCTTTGCTGACGAGAGGTCTTGCATGATTCAAACCTATGGCACCAAGAAGTTCAACGATAGGTGAAGCCATTAATGAGTATCCTTGTTTATCTCGAGAAAATCCTAAATCTCTGGGCGTCCATGCTGCTCGTGCGTCTAGCATAAAACTAGCCTTTCCTTTTTTAATCGGCATCATCTCGTTGAACGGCTTATCTAGATGAAGTTTTTTATTGTTCCAGGATCTTTTAATCTCACATAATAATGGAGGAATGATAGTCCTGTATGCAGATTGTTTACCTGCAAATTGCTTAAAGTCATCTCGTGACGAAGAATCCGCCCAATGACCGAAATCTAATGTTTGGTTATTGCTCTCAAGTCGACAAGGTAAACCCGCTTCAGTTATTTGTCCTTTTTTCTCTCCGTCAGCTTTCTTAACTACCTTTGATGCTGGAAATGTTTCAGAAAAGAGCGCGGAAGAAGGTGGAGACTCGTCATACCCTTTGGGTACTAGCGGGATTACTTTTGCATTCGCTAGAAATCCCAACACTTCCTCAAACGGATTCTTATCGCTTGCTGTACACAGTACAAAGCGCACATCTGATTCTTTGGTCCAGTCGAATCCTCCCTCAATATCACCAAAAAGCACATCGGCGGCTTCCATGAACCCCAGACAAGCAAAGACCTGACCGGGATTGAATATGTCCACTGGAATGGAATACTTGCTCATCACGGCCCCCCATCTGATTTGATAAGTTCGGGTGTTTCGCCTTCTCGGGATGCCTGTTGGTCAGCTGCTCTCAACAATGATTCCCACCATGCCAGGCCCCATGGCCCCCATTGTTTTTGTAATCTTGCGAAGCGTAATGAAATCTCTTTGGTTTTTTCATTCAACACGGATGGGGGTGCTTCGTCACAACCATGAGTTGTAATGATTGGGCGTGCATATCCGTGATGAGATATGATTAAATGAAGAGCCAATTCGCGGAAATCCTGTGGTAAAGCAAGAAGCTCTTTATCTTTTTCTGCTTCCAATAGCGAACCGAGTTCATGGCGATAATTATCCAACAGATTTTGGTTGATTAGCCCTTTTGTTTTTGCATATATGCCATCATGAGGTGCATTGAAAGCCATTTGCCAATGACTGGCACGTTTTCCTTCATCATGCAGTTTCGCAGTGATGCGGAGCATATCCGCATATTCTTTGGGAAGGCTCAACCCATCTGCGATGGATTGTGCCCTTTTCTCAACCTCTTCTTTGTGAACGTCCAGAAGTTGAAGATATCCGGTTGAACGGCTTCTACCACCCCATTTTTCGATAACAAACCACTCCACCGGTTCATCATCCTCGGTGACTTTCGTAGGAAATCTAGGGCTTTCGTGCCACTGTGTATCGGCATCCCCGTCCATTCCTTCCTTCATTGTTCTGACACGAAATTGAATTATGGGAACGGTCTGTGTGGTTTCTGAATTATCCTGCATCCATGGTTGTCCATCGTCAGTGGTTCGGGGAATTGATTTTTCATCTTGGTCAAGGAGTCCATCCCTCAATCCCCCAATACGTATATCAAGTACAATAGCACAACTCGATGATAAATCCTCCAGCTTCTCTTCTTTTTGCAGAAGATTACTCAACGTGAGGCTCTTTTTAAAATCACCAGCTGGCGAGAGTATGATTGCAACAATATCATCCTCCTGAAGAGAGGGGAGTTCGGTAAGCTCGTCTTTATCTAAATCAATGGAAGTGCCTATTTTTTGGTCTGGCTCAAGTTTCTTTGCACGCTTCTTGAGCCAATCGACGACTTGAAATGATTCTGTTTCAAGCATTTCGCTCATGTGAGGTCTAGCCACTTCAAAAAATGATTCGATTTCATTTGAGGATACCTCTATGCGTCGATTTCCACACCAACGAATAGGCAAGTACTTTCGCCAGATAACCGACACTCGCGGTTTATCATCAACCCATCCGCGCAACCAGGGACCAATCTCTGGCCGTCCTGTATGTTCCTTGAGGGAGGTCATAGACCAAGCATCCACTAAAGGCCGTGTAAGGGCCGGCCTTAGGGGCGATGGCGTAATAGCTTTTTCGAAAAGGGATTTTAATTCATCATCAGTAGTGGCTTTACTCTTGAGATTGCACAATATCTGTGGACTACCAGACCTAATTCCATTCTTTTCCGGCAAAGCTTCAAACAATTTACGGGTGGAATTGAGCATTTCACGCTCTTTGTCCTTAATCTTTTTGTCATACGAAACAATAACTTTTACATTGGCGTCACCATTGCCAAACCGATTTACTCGGCCAAGGCGCTGAACCATGCGCTCCCATGCAACGAGGTCAGATACCATGTGGTCTGCATCGAGATCAACACCCACTTCGCCTGCAGAAGTTGCAATCAAGAACGTGGGCCGTTCCATCGGTATATCTGAGCCAGCGATAAAACCATGAGCTTTAAGCCAATTTGCAACCATCTCTCTTTCATACACACGGCGGGCGCCAACAAGAAGTTGAGATTCGATTTTAACGGCTGGAACACCCTCTTTCTTATTACCTTTCGCTCTCTTTTCTATCTCCTTCTTTACATTCATTGCATCCGTGCGTTTATCACAGAACACAACAATCTTAACCGCAGTTTTTCCCTCGTTAGCGAGCACCCATGCTCGTTCTGCTAGTACATCGGAGAGGTCTTTCCCCTCTTCGATGTCTTCAATGATAATGCGTTTTGTCGCATTAAGCCGTCGTGCAGTTTTGGTGCCATCTCTCAAATCCTCCTCATCAATACTGAAAACACTTCCCGAATTTTGCTGGCCGGTTGCAGACATTGCCATAAATTTAAAAGGTGATATTAGTGTTCCTCTAGAATCATCATGCGGACCGAGAGCGGTTCTGTTATCCGCAATTGTTTCCAAGAGTTTTTCGAACGGAGGCACTAAATGAGCCTCATCAAGGACGAACAATGTGTCCGTTCCAAGAAGCGCTGCATGATATGGGCGCATTTTGCGGGAAACGCCATATCCCTCGAAAAGAAGTCGAGAACCAATCATGTCTATTGTCCCTACAATGATTGCTGGTAACGTTGGATTTTCAAGCCATTCTCTATTATCGGTAAATTGACCACGCAGGGTTGAGATTGGAAGTTTATGAGTATCCAACCTGAGTTTTTTCTTTATTTCCGGAGTGTTCTCCACGAATTCTCGAAGTTTGAGAGCCTCTTTCGTTGCCTGATCTACAACTGCTCGTCTATCTACAATATAGATTAATCGGCGTGGCAGAGGGGCGTTGACTGCACGTGCAACAAGCCATAGCGCCATAATTCCTGTTTTTCCAAGTCCTGTAGGGATGTCAAGTAAGCGATGAATCTTGCCCTTTTTAAAATCATCATAAAGTCGTAATTGCCATGGAAAAGGGGCATCATCATTCTTCAACCCTAAAGCATTGGCAATCCATTGATGTTCATTGTCATTTTGAAGCATCAAGCACCTCTCAGATTTATTAGTGTGTCCCTTTCATCTTTTTGATTTATTTCATAACTTGCGCCGACCACCATCCCGAACCCCAGCGCCGGGCTCAACCCAACCCCGTGGTTCACCAGAAATCGTAACTGCTCCTCCTCGCCATCCAGGAGCATCCGGCCCTTCTGGGCAAGGACTGTCTTTTCCTTGATGGTGCGCTTCCGAACCGCCTGGGACTCGAAGTGAATGACCTTGACAGTGCCATCTTTTTTGAGATAGTTTTTTACCTGCGAGTTCATGGCCGCTTCCAGTGTCTCTTTGTAATTCGGGGTGTCATGGACGATGCTCTGGCCGGTTTCCCTGCCCCGCAGAAGGATGGGGCTGAGTGTAACGAACTCGCCCGGGCGGACTATCGGTTCCTCGATTTGGAGCCCGGTAATCAGGTATTCTGTCCCGCCGACATGCAATTTCAGGCTCGGGGTAAGGGCCTTGGAAACGATGCGGAGAACTGTTTCATTGGCTGTTCCAACCCGGAACCATGCTTCGGTGGGCTTTCCACGGACTCTGTGAATCTCTGATAAAACGTAAGCTGAACGATAATGTGATTCATGAAGGGCCTCTGCCGCGCCATCCCCGCTTTCTTTCAATAATGTGTAGACCGCGCTTCCGAGATGGAAGTTGTGGTCGTAGGAAACGTCTTTCCCCCCTGCTCTCTGTAACTGCACCGTGACGTGCATGAACCCTAATCGGAAGCGGTCTATTTAAACGTTGACGGGGGGTCTCCGAAAGTGTTCATAAATATTATTACAAAGAGAATAATATGAACACTGAACGAAAAAATCGTTGAATGCAACACCCATCATTTTCCGGCAACGCATTCGACCATGGCATGGCTGCGAATAAAAGCTAAATCGAATGCCATATGGCTCATATTGATTTATTAGCGAGAGGTGAATGCGATAATTAAATTCCTGCAATATAGAGCATTCGCCCTGAATGGGCAATATCGGAACAATCACATTCAAAGGTTCTTTAAAATTCCGTATTCAGCAAATTGTTAACAATGAGAATATGGAATTTTAGAGCGAGAACACCCATATCTCCTGTTCCTCAGGCAAATCTTCCTTCGTCATCTCCACCTCATTGCCGACCCTGACAACCAGGTCTGATTTGGCCTTCTCCAAAAATCCGTCAACCGAAGCAATGGACAGGGATAGCCCGCCGATTCTGAAGTGCATTGGTACGATGACCCTTGGTTTCAGCATCTTCACGACCTTCCAGGCCGCGGCTGCGTCCAGGGTGAATGTGCCGCCTACCGGAATAAATAAAATATCTATTTCTCCGATTTTTGAAATCTGAGCGTCGTCAAGAATCTGGCCCAGATCACCGAGATGACAGAATTTTATCCCGTCTATCTCGAATTTGAATATTATGTTCTGGCCGCGCTTCTTGCCCTCCTCCTCGTCATGCCAGCTTGCGATCCCAAGAATCGGAATACCCCTGATGTTGTGATTGCCTGCTTTTGTTACCGATTTCTTGTCCAGGCCCTGAACTATGCGCTCGCAATTATGGTCAAAATGGTCGTGGCTCATCAGAACGACGTTAGCCGCCACAACCGGCGGTTTTATGCCTATGGATTTTCCGTCATGCGGATCCGTTACTAATGTTACTTCGTCCTCGTTCCCTATCTCGAAGCAGGAATGCCCGTGCCATCTTATCAACAAATTTGTACCCCCTATCCTACCAATATCGTTGCGAGCGTATTATAATTTAACGGTAAACGCAGAAAAATTTGAGAAGCTTGAAGAGTTCATCCCTGGTTTTTTCTTCAATGGTACCGTCCTTGACCTTCTCTTCGATGAACTCCATGGCAGCATCCAAATCCATTTTATCCGCTTTTGCGTAAATCGAGCCTCTCAAGGTTCCGGTAATGTTCTCAGGAAGTTCAGCAAGAATCTTGCTTAATTCATATTTGAATTCAATGGTCCTTCTGAGGTTTAAACGTTTTTTCTTAGGAGTTTGGACCTTCTTCTGTCTTCTGGGGGCCGATCTTGGCCTGGGGGACCTATGGTTAGAGAACTGAATTCCCCCTAGATTTTTCCTTCTCTTTAATGGAATTCTGAAGCATTTTTTCTGTGTCCATGCGATAAGCGACCTCACGGTCCCTGGAAAGCCGCATCAGGATATGTGGCTGGTCCCTGTACTGGACGTACTCATTATATGAAATCTGAGTCGCAGACATTTTGAAAATCTCGAATGCTGCTAAATCGGAATTACCAGTGAACATGAGCCTGCTACCCCCCAGGTCGAAGAATCCATCTCTCTTCATGAGGTTCTTCACGTCATACTTTATCCTTTCCTCGGGTAGACTGAGCTCTGAGGCCAGGTCGAAAACTGACATTGGGATGTCGGGTTTCTCGCGAAGGCGTCTGGCTAACATTTCAACTTCGTCAGTCATGTTTACACTCTGGCGGACAATATGCCCACTTCACTATAAACCTTTGGTTATTTGAGTTTTGAGAGAACCAGGTTGGCGGCTTTTTCACCAGAAAGCAGCATTCCTCCGAAGATCGGGCCCATTCTTGGCGCGCCCATGACTGCATTTGCTGCCATGCCAATAGCAACAAGGCCAGGGTACACTTCCCCCGTGTTCTCGACAACGGTTTGCTCGCCAACTTCCGCCCACATGGAACGCTCCCCTTCGACTTCTCCGCTGGGGGTGTGTAACTTTCCGGCTTTTTTCCGGGCCACCGTGCAAACACTGGCATCATGACCTGTGCCGTCGATTACATAGCTCGCGCCAATTGTGAGAGGATCGACGTGCATCTTTGTAAGGTTCACGCCGGTCCAGTTAATGACAACGCCGCTTATCCTGTCCTGGCGTATCATGACATCCTCGACTGTAACGGCATTCCAAACCTTGGCACCTGCGTCGATTGCGGATGCCAGTAGCTTTGCGACGCATTCCACCGAGTCAGCGGTGTAATAACCATCGCCAGTATCCTCGGACTTTATGCCAATATCGTCAAGAAGATGCTTCGATTCTGGCTGGATTACAATAACCGGATAATTCATCCCGCCGCCCCACATTCCGCCTCCGGGGGCGAGTTTTCTCTCGATTAAGAGTACTTTTTTACCGGCCTTGGCCAGTATTCTTGCGGCAGTGAGTCCGGCAGGTCCTGCGCCCGCGATTACAACATCGACCTGTGTCATGTTCAGGAATTCCCTGGAATAGCGTTCGAAAATCTTCCTTGTCACCTGTACGTCGTCAATCATTGTAACACCTACTGAATAGTGCCGCATCTGATGCACTTCAAGCGCCCTGCACCAGTTTCAGCCATCCTACCGCCGCATTTTCCGCATTTTATTCCTTCGGTCTGGGGATTTGACCCGGGTTGGGCCTGCTGGGAAACCGGGGCCTGGGGCGCGTTTGCCTGTTGCTGTACCGGGGGATACTGATAGACCTGCTCGTGCCTCGTGGAATATTGCTCCTGAGGCGGCGGGGCGTATTTCGCTTGCTGCGATTGGTATGTATGCTGCTGGGCTTCGTTCAACGCGGTTGTCAAGACAACGGTTGTACCGCCCACCCTGTCCAGCCATTTTTGCTTCGGGTCACCTTCTGAAACGAAACCGACCAGCCAGTCAAGAAGCAGGAACATGCCATAGATCTTGGAAACGTTCCTGATTGCTGCTTTGCCAGTGCTCATCTCGCCACTTACCGGAATAACTCTCAGGTTCATAGCCCTCTTACCGAGGGTCGCACCACCGCTGGATGCCTCCATTGCGAAGGAATAGATGAACAGAAGAACGCCCGATAAAGCCGGCTGGAACCAGAACCACATGAAGGGGAAAGTTCCCCAGGTCGGGATTACAACGAACCATGACAGAACAAAGGCTATGGCATTCCAAATAATGGCGTCTATGATAATTGCGACAATACGTTTGCCCCAGTGCTCCTGGAGACTTTTGTCGGTGCCTATTATGTTCAGAGCTGAAACCAATGCATCACATCCTAGGGACTCATATGTAGGATATATATTTCAATGTTATGCACAAAATATCCATATATCCGCATTTCGGTTTCGAGTCTGTCTGAAGGCGGCGACAAAGGCTGTTAAACCCACATTCGAAACCTATAAATACCGAACCTCTATCCTTGACTTGGTTTGACGGTCATAGCGGTGGGGCCACACCTGGTCTCATTCCGAACCCAGAAGTTAAGCCCACCTGCGTTCTGCGCGGTACTGTGGTGCGAGAGCCCACGGGAACCGCAGAACGCTGTCAGCCACTTTCTTCTTTAATTTCTCACTGCGCTGGCTCACCGTCGGTAAAGAAGAAAGTGTACAGAAATGCTTATAATTTGCTTGTAAAGAAACCTCGGGTGAGCCTGCTCGTTCGAAATCGCTTAATTATTGCCTCTCCGAGCTACATATTCTTGTGTGGAGGTTAGAAACTTGTCTAAGTGTGTTCTTACTTTTTTCTTTGGTTCCTCGTTGCGCTGGCTGACCGCTCGGCAAAGAAAAAAGTGGACAAATAAGCTGATTAACTTTTTTATAGAAACCTTGGGTCAGCCTGCTCACTCGTAATCGCTTACAAATGCCTCTCCGAGCTACATTTTCTTGTCTAGTGGTTTGAAACTATTCAAGGTGTGTTCTTACTATTTTCTTTGGACAATAACTGCGCGGGATGGCCCTGCGCAAAGAAAAAAGTGGACAGAATTGCTTATAATTTGATTTTGGCTGAACCCCCTGCCAAAGTTAATATTCCGTGCGCCTATCGTGAGACTATGTTCGAGGTCATTTCCAGAGCCGGCTGCGGCCGCACTGGCAAACTTTCCGGCGAGGGCTGGCATATTTCCACGCCGTCGATTCTTTACATGGCCACCGAACGGTTTCCTGCTCCGGATTTTGCAGATTCTTTAATCGGCATACAGGAGGGCCAGCACTTGATTTCAGTGCGCGGTTCCAAGGCACTCCAGTTATCTGATTATTCGGGATTCCCCCATAACTGGAAGTCCGGACCAGAACCGGTTGTCTTGGACAATGTCTGCATCCTGAGGCCGGACTCGGACCCTGAAAAGATATTTCCCTTGAGAAGCCAGGTAGATTTATTCATTTTAGAGAATTCAATTGAATTATATCAAAGCGCAAAGATATTTATCGATGTCTTGACCCGCATTCGTGAGGCCATCGGATACCAGACGGCACTGTACCTGCCTGGCATTGCCTTGCCGAACAATGTTGCATTGTTAGCCTACCTGGGCGTGGACATTCTCGATTCTTCCAGGGCGGCATATCTCTCCGGCCAGGGCTATTTTCTGACACAGGATGGAAATGAATCGCCCGACATAGCCAGGGAGTTCTGTCCCTGCACTGCGTGCTCTGGGAAGGGAGATGTTTATCTTCACAATATGCTGGCTCTTCATTCCGAGGTCATGCGTGCCAGGTCCAGAATTACCAATAACGGCATCCGGGAGCTTATTGAGTACCGGGCCAAGACCTCCCCGAAACTCGTGGAAATGTTGCGGCATCTGGACATGCATTATTTCCCATACCAGGAGACAAGATTTCCTGCTGTTTCAAGCAATTTCACTGCAACGACAAGACTGGCACTGGGTCGCCCGGACATAGTGCGGTTTCGTAACCGTATAATCGAGAGATACAGGAAGCCGGCGACTCCCGATATTCTTGTCTTGTTGCCGTGCTCCGCCAAGAAGCCCTACTCCAGTTCGAAGAGCCATGGTTTCTTTGCCGAAGCCATTGCTGCAAGTAATGCAGGCCCCCGGATTCACGAAGTAATAGTTACCTCACCGCTTGGCCTGGTGCCAAGAGAGCTGGAATTATTCTACCCTGCCCAGCATTATGATATCCCGGTGACTGGCCACTGGTTCGAAGACGAGAAATTAATGATTAATAGATTGTTAAAAGAATATTTAAAAATAAATAATTATACTCACATAATAAGTCATCTGGGCGACCCGGACCTCCTGGAAGGCATCGAGGCCGAAATCACCACCGAGGGAGGGGCGACATCCAACGAATCCCTGAACACGCTTACAAAAGCGCTGGCCGCTTATTCCGGCGCCAGTGTGAATTGGAAGAACCGCAGTTCCCAGGAGATTGCCAGCATGGCCGCGTTCCAGTTCGGTTCCGAGGCCAGGAAAGTGTTCTCGGGCTGCGCCATGGCAGGACGTTATCCCCAACTCAAGGTCAACAAGAACAAAATTCAGTTAGCCACGATTTCCAATACCAATGGCATGATTGTTCCGACAATAGACGGCGCAAAACTGCTGGCCGATGCTAATATTCATGTTGTCCGGATGGCAGATTTTGAGATTACTGGCAATCTATTCGCAGTGGGCGTGGAAGAAGCAGACCCCGGAATACGCGTGGGTGACGAGGTCGTGATTATGCGCAACGGAGAACTGGCAGCATCCGGAACCGCAAGGATGTCCGGCGAGGAAATGACGCAATCCACCAGGGGCGAGGCAGTACGCACGCGCCACAAATCCAGATAAGCCATGGCATCTGATTTATTTCCGGGCCCGTAAACTACCTGCTCCTAAAGGATCTGGCGTTTGCGCATGGAATCGATGCTAACAAATCAGGCAGGAAGTTTACCATATGGCAGTTGCATACCTGACTTATCGAAGCTAATTGGCTTCGATTTTTGATGCTCAAATATTCACGGTATGCAACAGTGGATTGACGACTGTTCATACCGATTCATCTCAGCCCTGAAGGACTGAGCGTTCTCGGCATTTGGACAGTAAACAAACACGAAACCTCCTGAGGGCTGGTAGTTTCCCATCCAAATCGTAATATATGTTAACCTCATTCCATGAGATAATGCCCAAACAAGCACCCCCCGAAGCTGACAGTGCAAGGCGCAGGATGGTCATCGAATCCATTGTCGAGGGCCGGAAGATGGAAGCGTACGCCGAACATCGCACCAAAGAAATGAACACCTGCTGGATGTGCAATGCGATTTGTTACAGAAAGACGCCGGGCAAGGTGATTGGCAAGCGCTGGGTCTGCATCGATTGCCTGAGGCAGTTAAAGGAGACGCTCGATACCCTGGAGCAGTGGGAAGAAGAGCTTGCAATGTCCAAGGATGCTAGACGGCAGCTCGACGGCGATTTAGGAGCATAATCAAGCAAATATGCGTAGGACGAGCAGGATTACCTGGAGTTTTTCTGTTTCCAAATTTTTCTTTTTGCGGAAGGTAAGCCAGCGCAGTCCGAAGCTCAAAAAGAAAAACTTCTGGCCATGTCCAAGGATGCAAGACGCCAGCTTGACGGGGATTTGGGCACATAAATTTTAATTTTGAAGGATGAAAAATAGTCTTCTGTGCTAGAGCTAACAAATGGGTTTCGCCTGGCTTGTACCAGCCAGGCGAGTACCTGACCTCCCCGCGAGTATTTTTCTTTATACCTCGCTCCGCTGGCTCACCCTCCAAAGAAAAATATTCAGCAAACAAGAAAATC